>JAUWRZ010000469.1 GCA_030610325.1 Sulfurimonadaceae bacterium
CACCAAGGGCCACGACCAACTCGTTCCTGACGACAAAACTCCAGGGAGTCTGCCTGAAGTCCGGATCAAACTGACTGATGGTCAAGCCCTGCTCTTCAATAGCCATGATCAGTTCGGTATTTACCACCGGATAGTGTATCTCGATACCGGAGGGAAGGACGGCGATGGTGTTAGCCATCCCTGCCCCTCTATGCGCAGTCGCGTCCACACCCATCGCTGCACCGCTGACTATACACAACCCCCGCTTTGCCAATGCACCTGCAAGCTGATAAGTCATTTGCTGTGTGTATTGACTTGGTCGACGGCTTCCGATGATAGATATCTTGTTTTGTCTAAGGAGTCTGCTATCACCCTTGTAGAAAAGAGTAGCGGGATATTTTCTCATCCCCTCGAGTTCGGGGATATGAAGGTCTAACTTGGGCATGAGGACTCACTTATAGTAGCTGATGACACTATAACCCATAACACTTCTTACACCGGATATCATGGCATATTGACTATAAGTCTGACAGGCTCCTAGAGCAGTTCATCGATACGGACAAGTTCGACTTTACTCAGCACTCTCTGTGACTGTCTGAGCGCTTCCATCGTCTCCCTACGCGGATGACCTATGGCGATGGCAGAGCCATGCTTTCTGGCAACACCCACCGCTTTTGCTATCTGTCTTTTGATGGTAGAGATATCAGAGTCATGATCAAGAAAGATATCTCTTGCGACATAAGAGAGTCCAAAGTTCTTCATGACATAAGGCACTACCGTCTTTCCTGTCGTCCGGCTGTCGATAAAGCCGATGTTCTCTTTTCCCAGCGCAAATATCAGTCGGTTCATGGCTATCTCGTCAGAAGTGAACGTACTTCCGGTATGGTTGTTAACATACCTTACTTTAGGAAAGAGCTGCTTAAGCTCGCGAATATGCTCCAGTATCTTCTCCTGTGAATCACGTGTGCGCAGCGTAGAGGGCTCCGGTGTAGCGAAGTGCCTTGCCTCCAAAGGGAGATGGACCATATAGAAAGGCTCTCTTGCAGCCAGTGCTGCTGAGTCTGGGTGATTGGCAGAGGGAGGGAGGAAGGACATCGTCAAAGGGAGATCAAGCGCTTTTATCTTCTTGACATCATGACGAAATGCTACATCATCGATTATGATCGCGAGTTTGGGAAGGTCTACTGTCAGTTTGTTAGGCCGTATAGGACCGCTTGGCGGTCTGTCTACTTTGTTCAGTGGTGTACTGTACTCATGCGATGCTGTCTTCTCTGTCACTCTTTTCACAGGACGGTCAGGCCTTTTTATAAGCACCGGTACAGGAGGCTTTGTCGCAACTACTTCATATCGCTTTTGCATAGACTCGGCTTTTGCGAATCTCTCGATCATATCATCTCGTCCGTCACTGAACCCAAAGTAGTATCCGACTCCACTTGCTGCGATAAGGGAGAGTAGGATGATGACAATGAGAGAGATGATCAGTAATACTCTAGACTGATCAGCACCTTTTTTACGGGTGCTTTTTCGTTTTGTCATGTTTTATTCCATACTTTGTAAATTCATGTGCCATCATAGCAGATTTAGTTTAGGGGAGTTCTGAAAATGTTGCTTCTGCACTATCGACTCATCTTTAATACTCAGCTCGCAGTCAAGTGGACCGAACTTCACACTACCTTCCAAAGATAGAGCGAAACAAGCGTACAACGCGGTTGCTACTCTTTGCTTTGTCCATATATTTGCTCACCTCACCTTTTAACAAGGAGAGTGCATCGAGTGCCTCTTCAAGGTCCATCTCAAGTTCAAGACCCTGGTACATGTTTAACTCGAGCGTATCCATATAGTAGTAAGGCCTTGGGTTCTGCTCAAAATAGATCGCTAGCAGGATGATATTTAGTCTGTCGCGCATCTCTATCTTATACTCATCAAGTTCTGCATCACACTCAGAAGCTTTATCGAGCTTACCTGTATAGCGTTTGATAAGACGGACTGTCCGGTTTTTACGATCATTGACGTAGAGACATCTAAAAGCATCACGCCCTTTGACATCGGCGGCATAGCGCTTGAGATACGCTCTGTCCAGATAGGTGCAAGCTTCCCAGTCATCAAATATCCGCATCACTCCACTATCATAGAAGAGTTCTATATTGGCAAGCAGCCTCTCAAATGTCATCGCGTCAGGTTCAGGGATGTTCTCATCCAAAAGAATCGAATAACGCTGTGTCATGTCAGGGAAGAAGGGCTGGAGTAGCTCCATGCGATCAGCCTCACTGATCATGCCGCGC
>JAUWRZ010000324.1 GCA_030610325.1 Sulfurimonadaceae bacterium
ACAATGTGCTTGCACGGGAAGGATTTACTCCTGAGGGTATTATGTTCCCTGTTTCGGCAGTGATGCTGAGAGATCCTGATATTTATGATATATCATTGGAGTCCTTTTCCAAGAAGCTGATCCCCATGATCGACTATACATTGGATGAAGAAGGACGGATGATAGTCAGCAACGATACGGCCAGATGGTATAAATATATCGATATGACCATACAGACTGAGACGTTGTATGATTTTGTTCAATGGACGATAGAGACTGAATTGATAGATGAGCTGAAGTTCATCGCTCATTATGATCGTGCTAAAAAAGCCATTAAAGATATAGTCGATATGCCCGATCGTCACATAGACCTGCTTATCCGGTTCATACATCAAAACCATGGTAAGCTTTCCAAGAGCAAACAAAAAAGTCATTTTAATCTTTTGAGTGATGATGAGATCACCAAAATAGAGCAAGCGGTGTGGCAATCGGATGAGCATGAGTGAAAAAGGTGATAGGCTACTTTTCAGGACCAATATCTGTTATCAGTAGAAGAGCTTTTGATCAATATCCATTATGCCTCGGAAGAGACATAACGACTAGATCATATGATAATAGTGATATTTGATGCTCTTGAAAGCACAAAAAAATCTTATAAGACATTACTTAAGCGGTCCATCTGAACAATCACATGGTTTTATTCTGTTTAGCTACTTTATCTACGATGATCTGGGTACAATTAGTCCCAAAAAAAGCATCTAGCTCAGAGTAGGGCGCTCGAAGGTGCAAAAAGGGATCTCTTGAGTAAACAAAATGTCGCATGGTATGTAAAACTGGCGTTGAGCTTCTTCCTTGTGTTCGGGACATGGAACCCGCTTCATTATGACATCGTACATACACTGATGGGGATGGATATGACAAACCTTCTGGTCTGGTTTCTCATCGTACTACTGATCGTTGTCTGGGGTATCGCTATTAAAGCACTGCAAGAGGCATTGGGGACATTCGGCATAGTGATATTCCTTATCCTGGCCGGTCTGCTTGTCGGTGGTCTCTATCAGTCAGGGTTCATCAATATCGAGAACATGGAAGCGATGGGGTGGTATGCCAATATCATCTTTACGATGCTGATCTTCTTTGGACTGATGTTCCCTATCTGGTGGCGTCAACTGACCGGTAAAGTCACGGTCGATGATGATATGGGTTGATAGGTACCTTTTCTAGCTCCTGGACTTATACCTTACACCGGGTCACTTCTCTGACCTGGTGATACTACTCCCGATCAAGCATGATAAGTCTATAATACTTCGATCACAGGAGTACACTTGAGACTTTTTCTTACGATCATCTTACTATTTTCCCTACAACTGTCTGCACAATCCAAGGAGACTACTATGAGCATCTATGACTTCGAGGTGAAAGATATCCATAGTAAGGATGTCTCACTTTCCAAATACAGGGGCAAAGTCCTACTTATTGTCAACGTCGCCAGTAAGTGTGGTTTTACACCGCAGTATGAGGGGCTTGAGAAGCTCTATCGCACTTATAAAGACGATGGACTTATGATCCTTGGTTTTCCCTCAAATCAGTTCTCTGAACAAGAGCCCGGAGATGATAAAGAGGTGCTCTTTTTCTGTCAGACTACCTATGATGTGACATTCGATATGTTCTCAAAGATCGATGTGAACGGTGATGATGCTATACCTTTGTATAAATACCTTAAAGCCCAACAGAGTGGTTTCTTAGGCTCCAAGTCTATAAAGTGGAACTTCACCAAGTTTCTTGTCGATAAAGAAGGCAAGGTCGTCGATCGTTACGGCTCTTCTACTAAACCGGTGAGTATTGAAGATGATATCAAAGCATTGCTTCGACGCTGAGATAGGTCTGAGGATGGGTATAAATGTATTTTTTTTGATATAAGTCTCTGTTATCTCAGGATCTTATACTTTTTTAAAATGATTTTCTATACTATCAATTATTAAGTAATATTTAAGGATATGACGATGAAACAAAGATCTCTACTTACAGGCCTGATCGCACTGGCACTCTCGGCCAGTTCTCTATCGGCTTTTGACCTTAGAAGTAACATGATGATGCTCAATGCTGAACTCAATGAGGTACAGCAGGGTTTTATGATCAGTAATGAAGCGGGTGTCGCAGATGCTATTGAGCGTTTTGCAAAAGATGCGGACGATCTGCTGGGTAATCAGGAGAAATTTGCTGCCATGCTCCCAGAAGGTAAAGAACATAGAGCCAAAGAGGCTGTCAATAGTGCAAAAGTGATCGCCCATAATGTCCAGATCATTCAGGACTCTATCGCTAACAAACACAAACGCTCAGAGAAAGTGCGAAGAGAAGAGGCGCAACGAGCCTACACTTACATCGAACACGCCTGCTTTAACTGTCATAATATAGTCCGCGACAACTAGAGAGCCTTCTTATCTTATCCTGACCCTCTTTTAGAAAAGGTCAGGACCTTTAATCCAAAACCTTGACCCATATCAACCTTACCCTAACGTATCATCATGTATAATTCCAACAAAAAAAACAGATAAGATCGTTTAATATTAGTAACTACCTGATCTGTGAAAAAAGGAATGATGTGGCGCATGTGTATGCAAGATATGAGGATATCGATAAAGTCCGGCTCCAAGAAGATATTGATGCGATTAAAGAGACCATAGGAGCACCGACTCAGGAGGACTTTCAGCATCTGTTGAAACTTGAGCGATGTGGCAGGACAGCGACACTGTTTGGCTACTTTTTAATCGTCTTAGTCAGTCTACTTGAAGCCTCTGGTGCAGGTCTAAGCACTCTTGGGTTCTGGTCGATGGCACTTATTGCTGCGATCTTGATAGGTGTCGGTAATGTCTCAAGATGGGCAAATGTGGCACATCCGATCCTTCATGGTGCTTATGACAAGGTCCCGGGCATTCCGTTTAAGTACACAAAAGCCGGTTTTTCCAAAGGTAACAGAAGATACATCGACTGGTTGGACTGGATAAAACCGGATGCCTGGGAGTTTGAGCATAATATCATGCACCATTACCATCTTGGTGAACATGACGATCCCGATAATGTCGAAGCCAATATGGAAGAGTTTACGAAGATGAACATCCCTATGTGGATAAAGTACATATTTGTCTACCTGCTGGCGGCTACCTGGAAGTTTACCTATTATGCTCCAAATACCTTGCGCATATTGGAGAACAAAAAACGTCGAAAACTCAAGCAGCCTGAGATCACAAAGTTCGAATACACTCCATTTACGGAAAATGGAAAAGAGCTGTGGAAAAACTACTTTTTACCATATGCAGGAGTAAAGTTCATCCTGATCCCGCTTCTCTTCTTGCCACTGGGCG
>JAUWRZ010000417.1 GCA_030610325.1 Sulfurimonadaceae bacterium
AGCCTCCCTGTGCATATAGTGACGCAGAAGCCAATAGGTAAAACGCTGCAACTGTACTTGTGACTCTCTTCTTAAGTCCCATTCTTATCCTTTTGATATTGTTATTTGTCGTATAGTCATCTCGGTGACTTCACATGACAGTGAGGTCGGTATGACACACCCGTGTTTCAAACATATTTTAATCAAAACGATTAAAAACGTTGGAATAATATCTTAAATATATGTATTATATGTGTATTGTGAGATGTCTTTAAAATCAAATATATTGAACTCATCAGTCTTTTATGATGTCTCTTCGATAAGATACGAGTTTGATTAGAGAAAAAAGGCGACAGATGCAAAAGATCTTCATTGGACGCAAGTATAAAGGGTCCATCGAACTGCCCGAGACCAAAGCGGCAAAATCCATCTTTCACAGAGTCAAAGATGCCTATGCCAAAAAAGAGCTGCTTACTGTCGGTCTGTTGTTCAGACCCAACAAACTGGCAAAGCTCAATACCTATCAAAGAGGCGGTGCGAGAGAAGAGTTGTTGGATCTTGAGTTCTACATCGAACTCGGTGAGATACTCCGATATGACACTACAGATGCACAGCGTTTAAAAAGCTCCATCGAATTTACCAACGATACTGCCCATACGAACTTCAACATCACGAAGCGAGTAAGACTCATCAATAAGAGTAAAAAGAGCAAGACCACGAAAAGCTACCTCTTCTGGGACATAGAGAACTTCTCAAACATAGCTTCCATCTTCAGTGACCTCATAGAGCCTTACGAGATACCTGATGAGCATATCTACCTGGCTGCCAATCCGGATTCGCTCTATCTTAAAAAAGGGGAGTGGGAAGCAAACCTCTTTGACTATGGTAAGACACTACACTCGTTTAACTTCACCAAGTGTGACCATGGCAAAAACGTGGCAGACGATGTCTTGCTGCAACAGTTAAAAGGACTTCGCCTGAAAAACAGTGATATCTATATGATGACATTTGACCGGGAGCTCAAAGAGCGATTTCAGGAGATCTGTCACAACAGTAACAATCTCTACATCATGAACAAATAGATGTAAGACCTTTAACCTTTTTTAGTCTACAATCACACTATGAACAGATGGATGAAGATAGCTTATGATGAAGCGACAAAAGGGATGCTGGCTGATGAGGGCGGGCCGTTTGGTGCTGTTATCGTCAAAGGCGATGAGATAATAGCGACCGGACACAATGAGGTGCTCCTAAGCAACGACCCCACTGCCCATGCAGAAGTCAATGCTATTCGACGTGCGAGCCAGAAACTGGACAGCTTCGATCTCTCTGACTGCATCCTCTACACGACCTGCATGCCCTGCCCTATGTGTCTGGGTGCGATCTTTTGGGCTCGCATTGGTACGGTCTACTACGGAGCGACTGACGAGGATGCTGCAAGAGGCGGATTTGATGACCACCGTTTTTATGCGATGATGCGCGGAGAGAACCGGGACCTGGAACTTAAGCAGATAGACCATCAGGAGAGTACCAAACTATTTGACCAGTGGCTTGAGAAAGATGATCGGAAGATCTATTGAATGGGTAGACTAAGACTTTTTACCGATGGTAGTGTCAATCCCCAGTTGAAGATCGGGTATGGAGCCTGTCTTCTCGTGAGGGTGGATGAGACATCACTTGACCTGCTCGAAGAGAACGTGAAAGTCAAACGGTTTGAACAGACCTCGTCGACTAGACTGGAGCTAGAGACACTTTTGTGGGCACTGAGTGAGCTTAGTACATCAGAGCAGAAGATCACCATCTATACAGACTCTCAAAACATCATCGGTCTGCATGGCAGGCGTGAGAGATTTGAACAGAACGATTACCGTACAAAGAAAAAAAGAGTCATAGACAACCATGAACTCTATAAAGCGTTTTATGAGATCACAGACCAGATCGACTGTGAGTTTGTAAAAGTCCAAGGGCATAAGCGGTCACATCAAAAAGATGAGACAGATAGGCTTTTTACGCTTGTAGACAGAGCTTCGCGTGAAGCACTCCGGGAGCATATCTCTGAACATTGTGCTTATTGATGTGCTGAGCTCGAAAAATCGACCAAAGTACCGCTATAATACTCCATCGATTAAACAACCCAAAGAGAAAAAGGATAAGGATGAAAAAGATCACAACGATTTTTGTAGGCGTATTTTTAGTACTTGGAATGAGTGTTTGTTCAGCAAACACCTCAGATGTAGCAGAGGTCAATAAAGGTCAGAACATTCAAATATTCAGTGTTGCCAATGCAGATGGTGCCATTGATGCCAAAAGTATAGAAGAGGCTTTTAATGCCAGCGGCGTAGTCGTCGATGTCAATAATGACATGAACTCGATCTTTGAGAAAAGATATGGTCATGTTCACCACAAGAGTTACAATCTGGCAATATTTCGTAATGATAAGTCGATTTTGAAGCTCATTAAAAAATACCCAAGTATAGGTCTGATCACACCACTATCGATGTCGATCTATTCTGATGATGCAAAGAAGAGTATCAATATCTCTACCCTCTCTTTGACTGGTATGGCCAGGATCACGAAGATCCCTGTGACAGACCCAGACCTGATAGAGTATGCCAAGTCAGTGGATGTTGCGCTGCATAAAGCACTGCCAAACGGTGCTTATTTGCCTGTAGGTCATG
>JAUWRZ010000410.1 GCA_030610325.1 Sulfurimonadaceae bacterium
GATGCGCTATCATAGAGATCATCTCACCCATCGCTGCGTGGCGGGACTGTGCTATCATGATCTCTTCCTGGTCTTTGAGCGCCTCTCTGAGGTGGACCTGTTCTGTGATCTCCTGTTGGATCCCGATATAGTTGACAATCGCTCCCTCATCATCAAGCACCGGTGCGATGATGGCTGTCTCCCAATACTCCGCTCCACTCTTCTTTACGTTCAAAAACGTCCCTGACCAGACACGATCATGGGTGATCTCCTCCCATAGTTTTTTGTAGTCGTGCTCGGGATGACGATCACTTTTCAGTATACGAGGAGTCTTTCCGATAGCTTCTTCTGGACTATGACCAGACACATGAGTAAACCAGGGGTTCACATATTCGATGTTCCCATCGACATCTGTGATGATGATCGAGACAGGACTCTTCTCGAGTATCTGTCTGAACTTGGCGATTTCCTGCTGGCCTCTGTACTGTTCTGTAAGGTCGACAGAATTTCCTACCAGTCCGATGATGTCACCCTCATCATCTCGTAATGGTGCTTTGACTGTCAGAAGATAGACCTCTTCTCCATCCGGATAGGTCACCCACTCGAAGTTCGACCGGGTATGTCCTTCTGAGAGCATCTCCTCGTCTTTTCCTCTAAAGAAGTCGGCCACCTCTTTATCGAAGAGATCATAATCACTCTTTCCGATGATCTCCTCTCGCGATCTGCACACAAACCTCTCAAAAGCAGGATTACACTCAAGGTAACGAAAGTCCGTGTCTTTGACAAAGATCAGGTTATCGACGGAATCAAGGATGTTCTTAAGTAAGATGCGCAATCTTTCGATCTTCGCCTCCTTCTCCTTCATCTGCGTGACATCCGTATGCGTACCCACCATGCGAAGAGGTCTGCCATTCTCATCATGTTCTACCACTTTTCCCCGGGTCAAGACCCATATCCACCGTCCATCGCTGTGACGCATCCGTATCGTCACGACATACGCTGACTCTCCTTCGAAATGAGCTTGGACTTTCTCTAATACTTGTGTCATATCATCCGGATGGACCAGTGCTTCGAACTCAACAAACGTGTTACCGATCGCATCCTCATCAAGTCCCAACATCGATTTCCATCGTGGTGAGAAATAGACCGTATTCGCCGGGATGTCCCAGTCCCAGATACCATCATTGGCACCGACCATAGCATACTCATAACGTTGACGGATCCGCTCGATCTCAGTGACATCTGTGAACACAGCGATACTGCGTCTATGCTCATCAAATGACATCGGCTCAGCAGAGACTATATAGGTGTGTGCTGTCCCCTCTTCCAATATCTCGACTTTATGTGTCGCTGTTGGATTCGCATAGATATACTCCAACCAGTTCACACCATCCATCGTCGCACTCAGATGACCCTCTTTCTCGACAAAAAAATCACAGATGCAGGTGTGTTCTGCTTTAAACGCATCAGTACTCTCATAGCCGACAAGTGAAAGCATCGCAAGGTTAGCTCTATCGAGAGTCACACCATTCGTCGTGATCATCAGATTTGGATTTGCATCAAAGATCTTCTCAAGATACTCTTTATTGAACTGGAGCTCGTTGTAGACTCTTTTCTGCTCAGTGATATTTGAGAAGATGCAGTGTGTCTGCATAAAGTCACCCTTAGCATCGTTGACGATCTTCCCGTTAAACGAGACGATGATGTGTTCACCATCTTTTCGGACCATCTCAAACTCGATACCGCTGATCCCTCCGGCTGCTTTAAACTTTGGAAAGTTCTCAGTGAACTTCTCACTGTACCCTGGTGCCAAAAACTCAGAAAAATCACGACCGAGGACCTCTGCCTCGGTAAATCCCAGTTCAGAGAGCCACTTCTCGTTGACACTCAACAGATGACCCTTGATATCTAGTGACTGATAAGCATCCGGAGCACGTTCATAAAGCAGTCTGAAGCGGTTCTCACTCTCATCGAGCCTGTGCACCTGTACATCATAGACCTCTGCCACTTCATCACCATAAGTACGGATCCGTCGGAAGACAAAGCTGACAAGAAAGAGTAGTGAACCCAGTATGACAAGAAAGACAAAAAACAGTAAGTAGTCTCTCATGACTCCCGGATAGGTGAGGTCCTGAAAAAAGAGTAGTCTGACTTTCTCCACACCATGAAAATCTCGCAGTATGTAGGAGTGTGACAGATAATGCCTATCATCCACGGTCAGTTCAAGACCGTCCTCAAGACGATCGACCCTTTTGAGCGCTTCACTTAAGCCTATAAGTCCCGGTGTAAGCTCTGACTGAAGATAAAACCCTTCTATCTCCAGATCACCTAGGCGGCTAAAGAGCTTCAGCGCATCCTTTTTTATAAACATCATACCGCTAAAGC
The DNA here is from genome assembly GCA_030610325.1 of Sulfurimonadaceae bacterium. Taxonomy (GTDB): domain Bacteria; phylum Campylobacterota; class Campylobacteria; order Campylobacterales; family Sulfurimonadaceae; genus BB26. Next base: position 2,365 of record JAUWRZ010000410.1, read on the forward strand.
CGTTGATGTCTGCGATAGCATCGATCACAAACAGAGGGTTAAGCCCTATTTCTATGGCACCAAGGTAACTCCCATCTTTGTCTAAGACAGGTCTCATCAACCGATGGACAGTATCATGTTTTCCTGTCTCATATCCGCGTAATGGCTGATGTGTACGGTGGACCTCTTCAAGCATTGGACGAAGATGCGTCAACTGGTCACCAAAATGCTCAGGGGAGTGTACACGTAAAAAAGAGGTGCCATCCGCCAGATGGATATGTAAGATAGAGAAGTTGGGTTCCTCCATTATCAGCTTGTCCCATTGCGGCTTAAGCAAAGCCATCATCCCTGCACGGTCTCTCTGCTTGAGCA
>JAUWRZ010000122.1 GCA_030610325.1 Sulfurimonadaceae bacterium
CTTTCGTCGTCTTATTGGCAGTGCCATATAGCGTGGCGTGTGACTCTCTTCTTCCTTTAAATCCATCTATCCCGACTGAAAGTTCCAATAGGTCGTTCACATAGTCGACACTACCGCCAAAGCTGTCATATTTATAGTCTGCTGCCCACTCATAAGGTCCAAAAGCAGATACATTGAGTGAGTCTGAGCTCTTTTTCTGACGGTCGACATCAAGATCTATAGAGAGTGTCTCATCTATAAAATAGGTCAGACCAACACCGATAGTAGTCGTATCATACTCCTGAGAGGTGTAGCTTGTCCCCTCTTGTGTAGGATCATCCTCATACTGCTCTTGCGTGATCGAACCGGCGTAATCGACATCTGTTTTGGCAAATCCGGCATTTAGTCGCAGTTCAAGTGCTTCGACCGGCATATAAGCAAGATCGATAGCCCCTGTCACCAACTGATTCTCATCTCTGTTGCCTTCACTGTCGATATGACGGATACCATTACTTTTTCTCGCCTCACCACTTACCGAGGCCGAGAGCTTCTCATCACTATGACCGATGTAGAACGCACCGTCGAAAGTCCCATAAGTGCCTCCATAGAACGAGATCTCTTTATCATCACTCTTTTTAGTAGTGATGTTGATGACACCGGCGTTGGCACCATCCCCACCGGTGACAATACCACTTGACTTGATGATCTCGATGCGCTCAATAGAACCCGGAGAGATACCCGCAAGCATCTGAGGGACCAGGTCGATATTGTTCAGACGCCGTCCATCGATCTTTATGACGATGTTCTGGTGACCGTCACCGACACCATACCCATGGATATCCATCTTCTGTGTAAAGGGGTTACCATAACTCGGCATCGTAGTAAGTGAGGTCTGTTTGTTAAAAAACTCATAGATGTTCTGGACATGCGCTTTTTCGATATCTTCTTGTGTATAGACCTCTACCGCATCCGTAGTACGTAGCTCATCGGTCTCGATGGCTGTCGAAGTGATGGTCAGCGGTTCGAGTGTCACACTCTCTGCCGATAGACTTTGTGTAAGTGCTGCTATGGCGACTGTAGATAATAGTCTTCTCTTCATATTTTTTTCCTAAGATGTTTTGATTATTGGTTTGATGAGTAAACGAGCTAAAAGGGTGGTGAGCTGACGGAGTCAGTCAACTTATGCGTAGCGATAAAAAGTCTTGGTGTGGAGTTTTCCAGGATGCGGTTGCGGGTGATGCGATCAAAGTAACAGTTACAATGGCCGCCATGTGCCGGGATCGTCGGTGACACAGGGAAGAGGACATCATCGAGCTCCTCTTCCGCCTCATCATCACAACTCTCAGAGATCTGCATACGGTTGGCATGGACACGTGCTTCACACTGCTGTATCAGTGTCTGCGTATTATACGCCTGAATAGCCGATAAGGTAAAGTAGTTTCTTCCGAAACCTTTTGGTGTTCTCACTTGTGTCCCCAGGTATTGATCTCGAGATTATATCGAGGAGACCTCTGATGACCCTGAATGTCAACAGTGCCCTTTATGGGTATTTTCCGACTATGTCTCCGTCCCTATAATATTTCGACTCTGTTCCTGCCACTCGCTTTAGCCTTATAGAGTGCTTCATCGCATCTTTTAAACATCGATGAGATCGTATCTCCCTCTATGTACTGCGTCAATCCAAAACTGGCGGTGATCCCGCCTGCACTCGGATGTCGTAGTCTCGCGATCTCTTCACGAAGTCTTTCTGCGGCTCTCTTGGCATCTTCTACCGACGTCTCTTTAAACAGTATGACAAACTCTTCCCCACCCCATCTTGCAAAGGTATCACTCTGTTTGATGTTTTGATCGACACTTTGGGCCATCATCCGCAGTACCTCATCACCGATGAGATGACCATGCGTATCGTTGAAGACTTTGAACCTGTCAATATCGATGAGCGCCATAGTGAGTAGATCACCATACCTTTTGACTCTAACCAGCTCTTCATCGAAGGTCTCATCAAACCTATTTCTGTTGTAGACTCCGGTCAGACCATCAAAGTACGCCTTTTTCTGCGTTGCGACATGTTTCTCTTTCATCTTCGTGATATCTGAGAGTGTCACCAGGTAGTCATCATCACTATTTGTCTTGGAGATACTGACCTGAAATGCTTTTGCCTCAAAGTCACCACTCAAGATAGAGACTATTCGCTCATCTTCCGCTGTATCCTCGATCAAAGCAATAGGGTCCTCACCCTCTTTCAGCAGACCAGCATGTAGATAACCATCGACTTGGAGAAACACACTTAAAAGATCATGATGGTTCCTCTCGTTGAACTCTTCCATCTCTTTTATCTCAAAAAGGTCCTTGAACTTATCGTTGGAGAAGCTGACATCCTTAAAGTCTGTGATAAACATGATGTTATCGGTCGCATTGAGTATATCATCCAGGAGTTGACGTTTCCGTTCTATCGACTTATTTGAACGTATCTGTTGAACAAGAAAATATATCAGACCTGATGATAAGAGGAGAGTGAGGATCCTGATGAGCACCCGACCTTTGAGTGTCATCGCAATAAAAGGGCTCTCTTCAAAAGAGACCAACCAGGCGACCGTCTTCTCTTTCAGGTCTCTGATCGGTAAGAATGATATCACATCGATATGATCTTGATGTCTGACATAGGAGCTAAACATATCACCCTGTCGTATCTTGAGATCGATCTCTTCTCGAATAGGTACCAACTTTTCTCTGTTCTCAACAATACACTTCTCTTTGGTATGGATATCACCCAAGGTGATCATGTGATCTACATGTTCCGCACTTTGTGAATACTTTAAGATCAGGTCATCTCTCTCCCAGGTCTTGGCATCAAAGATATCTCTATTTACAAGAAAATGGGTGTGTATATTACTGATGTTGTTTAGATACCATTGAAAGCTGTCACTTGAGAACGATATCTCCATCGCTCCTATATGATTACGCTCAGTATCAAAGAGAGGAAACACATTTCTAAACCCATGTGCTGTCTTACCCTGTGTAAACCCACGGACTGCTTGCTGAGTCGCGTTTGTATAGGCAAGGTCATCTCTGACAGTTGTCAGATCATCACCAGATCTCCCTGGTTTATGCATCCTTAAAAATGACTCATTATTGGCCAATACGAAGTGATACTGCAATACCCCTTTCTCTTTGGCTCTCTCATACTTGGATGTAAGCAGAAGTTGTAACTCATCTCTCAAAAGTACTTTTTTCGCCTCTGTAGCGTCTTGTGCCTGTGAGAGGATAGCGAGAACCCTGTCTGACTCTATTGTCGATCGATAAAGCGTCGATGCGGTGATCTTTTGCGTATGTAGAAGTATCTCGTAGTGAGTCTTCAGTGTGTTGAGATTGTCATCGAGGACCAGTCTTATCCGCTGCTCTGCATTGACTCTGCTGAGAACATAGATCGCACTGTTGATCATTATGAATAGCAGGAGAAGATAGATGAGACTCTTTTTCATGATTGTTATTTTATCATAATTATTAATAATAAAACATAAAAATAGGGAGTCATTCAGCATAGACTGGACTCTTTATATCCTTAGGTGACATCTAAGGCTTAAGTCTATGATGTTCCAGCTTACCCCTGAGGTATAATGCCATCAATCACACATAAGGGACGTTATGAGACTCTCCCATCTACAACAGATAGTCCAGTTCATGCAGCCACTACGCAAGATCAATGCCATCTACCGCATCTCTGACAACACGATAAAGATCGCTTTTGACAAAGCAACGACACTCTATTTCAATATGCACAAAGGGCAGTCACACATCTTTATGTGTGAGGACCTTAAACGCAGCAAGATCTATCAGGCCCCATTTGACGTCATCCTGACCAAACAGTTCAACCGTTCGACCATCACCGATATCAGTCTGCAAGATGATGATAAGATCATCCGTATCTCTACAGCTCAAAGCAGTGCCTACAAAGAGTCACAAAGTGTCCTTCAGCTTGAGTTCACAGGTAAGTACACCAATGCCATCATCCTCGACAGAGAGGAGACGGTCCTTGAGGCACTACGTCATATCGAAGCGGGTACTTCATACCGTGTCATCAAGGTCGGACAACTACTGGAGACACCACCACCTCCTCCCTACCAGCCAAAAGCGTATCCTCTTGATGATGTCCGGACCTATCTGCATGAGACCTATGAGACAGAACTCCATAAACGGCTCGATATACTCAAGAAGCAGAAGACCTCACTCCTGGAAAAGCAGTTAAAGAAGATACAGAAGCTACTTACGTCACTTGAGGATGAGAAGAGCCTTGAGAAAGAGGTCGAGCAGCAGCAGTACTACGGCAATCTCATCCTCGCCAACATGCATCAGGTCAGACCCTATATGCCCAGTGTCGAACTTACCGGATTTGAAGGCGAGAGCGTCACTATTGCCCTGCCTCAACATCTACCTTCCGCATCAGCGATCAGCAACTACTTTTTCAAAGTCGGTAAAAAAGCCAAGCAGAAGATGAAGAACCTCCATATAGAGCGGACGAACCTTGAGCAAAAAAGCGAACACCTCCGCCATTTCATCCAGACAGTGAGTGAAGCAAAAGATACCACCTCTATCGAGATGCTTTTCCCTCCACGGGTAAAGAACACAAAAGTAAGAAAAGATGAGTCCATAGAGACGTTCTGGGTCGAGGGCTATAAAGTGATGTTAGGCAAAAGCGAGAAAGGTAATGTCCAGTTACTGCAAAACGCACGTGCCCGGGACCTCTGGTTTCACATGAAAGAACGACCATCGACGCATGTGATTATAACTACAGACAAACAGAATCTACCACAGTCAGTTATAGAGGCGGCAGCAAGGCTCTGTATTGACTTTACACTGTTTGAAAAGGGGACGTATTTGGTCGATTATACTCCCAGGCGTGAAGTGAAGATACAAGATGGCGCCAATGTGTTGTATAATAAATACAAAACAATCCAAATAGAGAAAGGGTGAGTCATGGCCTCTATCGGTCCGGTAGTAAGTGCAGTCTATACCAATCAGCAGATGGCGCTTGTCGCAGGTGAGAAGAACGCCCTGCACAACCGCTTTGAACTCCAGAACCTTGCTGCCAACACCAGTGCCAATGCCAAACAAAAAGAGGTAGAAGAGCTTCGTCCTACAGAAGAGGCCCATATGATCGACCCTGATCGCGAACATGCTAAAAAAGACAATGACCGAAAGATGCGCCAAGACAGAGAGAGTGAGCAAGACGAAAGTGAGAACGGGTATGGGGACGAGAGTATAGAAGCCCCACTGCATCGACTCGACATCAAAGTCTAAATATACCGATACCTTTAAAAAGATAGCTCATAACTTCTTAAGGGTATAATACTTCCCAATATTATGGACCTCGATAGAAGCCCCTCAAGAGAGGGGTGGAAGAGATGACATAAACCTCTTAATGGATCATTAATGGCTTTCTTAACACTGGGTGAACACAAAGAACGTATTTTGACCGGCATCGCTCTACTTACAGGCGTAGCCATCATCGGTATCATCGATAACTTCTTCCTGATGTGGCTGGTCCTTGGCGCCATATACCTGGTAGCGTTCTATGAAGCCACCCGTCTTTTCGGTGTTAAAGATAACGCCCTGTATGCTTATGCTGCTCTGCTCTGGATAGTAGCAGCGTTCTACCCCTATGGAGATGATCTGTTTGTGATCGCCGGCATCGTCTACGCCTCAGTGATCGCCTACTCCCGGACAAAGACATGGAAAGACTTCCTCCCTTTTATCTACCCTACTGCCGGTATGCTCTTTTTGATAACACTCTACCAGGAGTACAACATCGTCGCACTCTTCTGGCTGCTTGCTGTTGTAGCGACGACAGATATCGGTGCTTACTTTGTCGGAAAGAGTATCGGTAAGACACCTTTTAGTCCGACCTCACCAAAGAAGACGATGGAGGGAGTCGTCGGCGGTGTCGTCCTAGCCAGCCTGGTCGGCTTCTTTATCGGTATCTCTATTGTCGATACAGAGAAAGCGCTTATCATCTCCCTTATGACGGCCGTAGCCTCTATCTTCGGCGACCTCTTTGAGAGTTATCTCAAGCGTGAAGCCGGAGTCAAAGACAGCGGAGACCTTCTTCCAGGACATGGCGGTATCCTCGATCGTATTGATGGTTATCTCTTCGGCGGTATCATCATGCTTGTCCTGCTCAGGGGACTTGTCTAGTGATCCTTCTGGGATCCACCGGTTCTATCGGTGTCAACACCCTCGCTATTGCCAAGCGATTCTCCCTTGATGTCGAAGTCCTTGTCTGCGGCAGAAACATCGATCTGCTCAATGAACAGATCCGCGAACACAGACCAAGACATGTCGTCATCTCTGATGCCGTAGATAAAGCAAGAGTCGATCACAGCAGTGTACTTGTCGGTGAAGAGGCGATCCTCACAGTCATCGAACATGCTGACTCGGACTTCGTAGTCAATGCCCTTGTCGGTTTTCTCGGTCTACGCCCGACACTTAAAGCCATAGAACTTGGAAAAAAAGTCGCGCTCGCAAATAAAGAGTCCCTCGTCGCCGGCGGCCCTTTCGTAGACACCTCAAAGATCCAGCCCATCGACAGTGAACATTTCGGACTCTGGTATC
>JAUWRZ010000253.1 GCA_030610325.1 Sulfurimonadaceae bacterium
CAAACTGTTTAATGGGACTTACGCCATAAAGACGCTGGATATCAGACGGCTTGATGATGAGTATGCATCACTGCGGATGGAGATCGAACTATGAGGTCTTTACTACTGTCGATATTGATACTCCCGATACTACTTTCTGCTTCGACCATCGTCAATTATGAGGTCCTTACTCACAGTGACAGAGTCGATGTGCTGATCAGTTTTGACCAGCCATATAGTGGTGAGGTGATGAAGAGTAGAGCTGAGGATGAGATCGTCCTTATCTTCGCTGATGCCACGATCGCCACGCCAAAACTCAGAGATGTCACCTCACCGTTCCTGTCTAGGTTTGTGATCACGCCTCTAGACACGAGGACAAAGCTCATAGCCGATGTATCTACAGATGTGACTTTACATACTTCCAAAAGTGGTGATTCCCGTACACTGCAGTTGCGTTTTGTCGGTCCAAAAGGGCTCAAGTCGGTAGAAGCTGCGAAAAAAGCTGCTCCCGCACCGCTTCTGGATGATGAAGTCGAAAAGAGTGGGGACACGGCACCTGCTGCTCTTCTTAAGACAGCTACTATCATAGCTATCGTCTTACTGGCTGGTGGCTGGATAGTAGCAAGACGTCGTAAGCACAAAGACGGTGATGTTGTGAAGAGTGCTTGGCAGACGACTCTCTCGGGATACATGGCAGCTTTTAAGAGCAGGTTCCCGATCTTGTTTAGAAGTAGTGGATCGGGTGATAGCAGTAATAAGAGCGCACGTCCACGATCTAAGTATCTACAAGCCTTTAATCCCAGGAACAAGTTGATGACGCTTCTCGCTGGACTGGTCATCATCGCACTGCTTGTCCCGAAGATCAATCTATATTACCAGCTTGATCATCTTATCAAGCCTTACGGGGTCATCTTAAGTGGTGAAGAGATCGAGGATAAGCGTCTCTGGCTCAGTATTAAAGATGGAGTGCTTTTCTATCAGCAGATAGAGAGTGCGAAGATCGAGACTATAGATGTGATGCTCTTTGTACTATATGATCAGATAAGAGTTGAGAACATCCGTCTATCATCCACACTGGAAGGTTTCTTACCTCCTGAAATAGAACACATCACACTGCGCTATTCTGTGCTGGACCCTTTGAAGGTGACATTGGAAGGCGTAGGTGACTTTGGTGAACTAAGTGGTGAACTGCTGCTGCGTGAGAGAAGTATGAAAGTGACACTAAAGCCTTCGACACTGATGACAAAGCGTTTCGCCTCGACACTGAAGACACTTAAGAGAGACAATACGGGAGGTTACTATTATGAATCCCGTTTTTAAACAGTGGTTACTCTCCTTGTTGACACGTCTACTGGTCATCGTGATCATAGCCAACATCATCTCCCTGACCATGTTATGGTTCCTGCCTGGAGAAGGGGTGGAGTACTTCTCTACGAAGTCCACCCAGGCTGAGTACCATCGTTATCGTGTTGCGGTCATACTTGAACAAGCTGAAGCCGGAAGTGAAGGTAAAGCTGGTGGAAGATCCTCAAAAGATGGGTCATATAAAGGTGGGCCGGGAGATCCATCTGCCCCTGCCAAGAAGATCCCGAGCCTAATACTCACCGGGCTCTATGGTACCGATAAGGCAGCTATCATCGTCATCGCGATGAAGTCAACGCCGACGAAGACTGAGGTACTCGGTACGGGTGAGGAGTTTGGTGGTTATACTCTTGTCGGTGTAGATAACAATAGTGCTCTTTTTGACCGGCATGGTCAGGCATATAGACTCTATATGCAAGATGCGGATAAGGTGCCAGCTTATGTACCGACGCAGTCTTCGGCAGGGAACGACTTCCCGGATATGGGAGATATGCCGACTCCCCGGGTCTCACGTGATGAGGTCGTCGACTATGCGAAGAATATGGATCGCATATGGAAAGATATCAGCATCATCGAGGTAAAAGAGAACGGAGCTCTCAAAGGGTTCAAGGTAACGCGTATCAAAGCTAATACACCATTGGCTAGATTAGGATTGAAACGTGGAGATGTCATCATCAAAGCCAATAATAAGAGAATAAGGTCCTACGCAGATGCGCTGGATATCTACAAAAAAATCGGCTCGATTCAGGCACTGCAGCTTGTAGTGCTTAGAAATGATCAAGAGAAGGAGCTAGTCTATGAGATCTATTAGCATACTGCTATTACTACTGCTGTTAAGTACAGGGTCACTGATGGCACGTCAACAGGTAAACGTCAATTTTTCAAACATGCAGATCAATGACTTTATCAGACTTATAGGAAAGGTCAGTAAGAAGAACATACTGGTCAACCACAAGATCAATGGTACGGTCAACCTGATAACGACTACCCCTGTCTATGATGATGAGGTGCTGGGTATTTTGATCTCCGCGCTCGATGCTAAAGGCTTTACGCTAATCGAGAAGGGGTCTGTCTATGAAGTCGTCCGTTCGACAGAAGCGGCCAAACATAACCTTCCCGTAGTCACTCAGGGTAAGCGTGCGAATGGCTCGCTGATGGTGACACAGGCAGTAGTCGTCCAGGCAGAGAACGTCGATATCGTCGCTGCCAAGGTGCGTTACCTGATCTCCAAGACAGCTAAACTGATGACGATGAAAGAGTCAAACACCCTGCTGATAACGGATTATCCGGGCAATATCGAGACGATCAAGCGTGTCATCAGAGATATTGACAAGCAAAATATCGTCACAACCGAGATCGTCACACTTGAGTATGCACAGATACTTGAGGTCCACACACAGATGGTCGAGATAGCGAAGAGCCTTTTCAATGCCAAAGTGGAGTCTGAGCAGGTAAAGATCTTGATGAACAAAGCCATCAACAGTCTTGTCCTGGTAGGTAAGCGTAAAAATATCGAGAGACTTAAAGTGGTGATCACCCAACTCGATAGGGAACAGAACCTCAATGAGGTGGTGCAGATCTTTAATCTTAAGAACTCAGATTCCAAAAATGTCTTAGCCTCACTGAAAGAGATCGTCGAGAAGCAGACTTTTGCAGACCCTGCGATGAAGCCGAATGTCTCTGCCAATGAGGAGATCAACTCGATCATCATCGTCGGGAACCCGCTTATCATCAAAGGGCTAAGCCGCATCATCAGCGAGCTTGATAAAGAGAAGTTTCAGGTCTATGTCCAGGCACGGATCGTCGAGATCAATAATGACGAGTCGGAAAAACTGGGCCTTAAATATGGCATGGAGGGTGGTATTGCCAACTCCTCGGGTCTCTACACTATGGCCGCAAACTTTGGTGGCTCTTCTGTCGCATCACCACTTATAGGAGCAGCACTTCAAGATACATTGGGTGACCTTACCAGTGCGCTGGCAATCGGTGCGACACTGGACTTTCTTCAGTCAAAAGGTGCCTCACAGACGATCTCCAACCCCTCTATCTTATGTGTCAACAACCAGGAATCCTCTATCTACGTCGGTAAGACGCTCTCTTTTCAGACAGGAGAAGCTACGAATGCAGCCGGTGGGACGACTAACTCGTTTCAGCGTCAGGATGTCGGTCTGACACTAAAGATCAAACCTCGTGTCTCTGCAAAAGACAAAGTCACACTCGATGTCGAGAGTGTTTTGGAGAATGTCATCCCTGTAGCTGATACTAATGGTCAGCCTGTCACGACTAAGCAGACTGTCACGACTCAGGCTATCTTACGTCACGGTGAGAGCGTCATCATCGGTGGACTGGTCAAGACCTACGATACTGATGTAGAGACAAAAGTACCATTTCTGGGAGACATACCACTTCTGGGAAGGTTATTTACCCATACGGAGACGGTACAGCAGCAAGATAATCTGATGGTCCTGCTTACCCCATATGTCGTCCATAAAAGTGAGGAGATGTCTAAACTGCAGGAGAGCCTGGGAGAGTTTGGGCTTATTCAGAGTAATTATAATGCAGAGGTGTTTCAGACAATAGAAGACAAAGCAGCGATCGAAGAGATACAGGAGGTCCAGGAGCTTGATGCAAGTAGAAAAAGTACAGATGCAATGGATGCTTTTATAGTGGATGAGGAGTATGAGTGATGCTTTCTCATGAGACGATACATGATCTTTACCTTGAAGCCTATGAGCCTGTAGAGATAGATGTCGATCTGAGTGTCCGAA
>JAUWRZ010000353.1 GCA_030610325.1 Sulfurimonadaceae bacterium
CTACCAGTCTGAGTGCCCTCTTGCATGAACTTCAGAAAGAGCGTGGTGCGAGTGCCGGTCTTCTTAGCTCAAAAGGGGCGAAGTTTGCCGCTGTACTGCCAACACAGCGGCGTACGACTGATGAGAAGCTCAAACAGTTGAGAGCGACCTATAGTGAGCTCGAGGGCAGGTGCAGTGAAGAGGCACAGCGCAGCATAGACTTCTCAGGACTTGAACAGGTCCGTAGTGAGGTCACCTCTTTAGAGATGAGCATACAAGATGCTGTGGGCTACTACACGGTCTTAAACACATCGATCATCGACATGATAGCCCGCTTCTCACTGAACATCGAAAATATAGATGCACGTACTACCTTTAACTCGTTTTTAAACTTCATCAGTGTCAAAGAGCGCGCAGGGATCGAACGTGCAGTCTTGTCCGGTGTCTTTGCAAAGGATGTCTTTACCAGCTTTTTACGTACAAAGTTCACATCAGTAGTGTCACAGCAGGACGTCTTGCTACACCTGTTCGAGACGACGACCTCCACAAGACTTTTAGATGAGTATAAAGTGATGAGAAGTGACTCCTCCTTTGCTGAAGTAGAGCGGATGCGGAGTATCGCAATGAACAAAGATCAGGGGTTTGGGATCGATTCCGAATACTGGTTCAAGACTATCACACAGAAGATCGACAAGTTAAAATGGATGGAAGACCAGATCACCGCAGAGGTCATACAGATAGCCGAAGGCAGTAAGCAGTATGTACTGACGATGGGACTTGCTGTCGCTATCTTCTCATTGATGATATTTATATTTTCCATAAATTTCGCGAGAGGAGTGATAAACTCCATCAACTGGCCTATCAAACGTCTAAACACTTTGATGGTCGACATCAACAGAGGTGACCTCTCTGTCGTTGTAGACCGCAGGAAAAACAGCCGTAATGAGATGGATGATATGACCAGGATACTGGCTCAGCTTGTAGATAAGATCAAGACACTTACTGAGCGTATCAATACTTCTGTGGCACAGGCGGCGCAGGGAGACTTTTCGTATGAGCTCACTGATGAAGGGTTGGAAGGGGATTTTGCAGAGTCTATCCGTATGGTCAGACAGGGAATCGATGCGATGCGCGATGCTCATGAGAAACAGATGCTCATCAACTTCAGTGCCAATGTACGCTCCATCGGTGATGTCGGAGAAGGACTCTCGCTTATGCGTGAGGAGATACTGGGTGTCATCACCGATCTTAACGATGTCCTGCATATCACTCATACTACGAGCGAGCACTCGACACAGAGTATTGGTGTGGTAGAACAGATACTGCAGAGACTCAATGAGCTGACTGAACAGATAGCAGACAACAATATCTCCATAGAGAGTCTAAATGAACGAAATGGTGAGATAACATCTGTAATAGACCTCATAAAAGATATCGCAGACCAGACTAATCTGCTTGCACTTAATGCGGCTATCGAAGCTGCCAGGGCCGGAGAGCATGGACGTGGATTTGCGGTAGTAGCTGATGAAGTGCGAAAACTTGCTGAGCGTACCCAGAAAGCTACCAGTGAGATCAGTGTCTCTATAAACACTATGAAACAGGAGTCGGGTTCCATCATGGAGAAATCCGAGGCGATGAACACACTTGCCGGAGAAGTGTCGACTTCTGTAGGTGATTTTGAGATGACTATGAACGAACTAAACAGTGGTGCGGTGAAGATAGCACAGACGATCGACTATACGGAGTCGGAAGTCTTTATCGTCCTGGCGAAGATCGATCATATCATCTTTAAAGCTAATTCCTATGATGCTATCGTGGATGCTGATACGAGTGCTGAGTTCGCAAGTCATACTGAGTGTAGACTTGGGAAATGGGTCGCTACTACCGGCAAAGAGAACTTTGGAAAGACTGCGAGCTTTAATTCATTGACCCGGCCTCATGCGATCGTACATACGACAGCTCATGAGAACATGGGATTCTTTAAAGATGATGATCGACGACTGGAGAATGAAGCGAAGATCATAGATAATTTTAGAGCGATGGAGAGCGCAAGTGATGAGCTCTTTAAGTTGTTAGACAAGATGAAAGATGAGAGAAAAGAGAAGTAGATCACTCCACTACTGAAGTCAGTATCAGCTGATCTTTCTCAAAGATGATCGGACTCTCTTCTGGCAGAGTACGGTAGAGCATAGGACTGTCAAGATCAAGATAGCGAATAGTCTTCGGGTAGGCCATCGCGAGATGGGCGGCAGCGGTGATGGAAGTGGGCCCTTCAAGCATAGAACCCAGCATACACTTGATGTCATGGCTTTCACATAGTCTGATGATCTCCAGCGCCTTATAGATACCGCCGCACTTCATCAGTTTGATGTTGATCATATCGGCGGCTTTTGTCTTGATGACCTCTTTCGCATCTTCGAGGTCAAAGACACTCTCATCGGCAAGAATAGGGATACTGCTCTGTGTGGTGATCTGCTGCATACTTTTAAGCTCTCCGGCCGGTACCGGCTGTTCGATGAGGGTGATGCTCTGATCACTGATGGCATCGATGATCGCTAATGTCTCCTCTTCACCCCAGGCCTGATTAGCATCGATCAAAAGTAGAGCGTCAGGTACTGCTTCTCTTACCGCTTTGATACGGTCAGTATCGAGGCCATCTTTCCCACCTACTTTGACTTTCAAGATAGTGAAGCCTTCTGTAACAGCACTCTGCGCATCTTCTGCCATCTCTTGTGGTCGCTTCAGGCTGATGGTCACATCGGTCCTCAGCTTCTGCAGATCACCGCCGAGATAGCTATAAAGCGGTTGGGCTTCCTTCTGGGAAAAGAGGTCATAGAGAGCGACATCAATAGCAGCTTTCGCACTGTTGTTGCCTTCACAACTTGTATGTAGGAGTCTCTGTGCCTCATCCATCGAGGTGAGGTGGAGATGAAGCAGTCGTGGTGCGATAAGCTCTTCGATAGCTGAGGTGATACTCTCGATATCCTCTCCAGTGATGGCCTTGGTCGGAGGAGCCTCTCCCGTCCCGATCAGACCCTCACTTGTATGGAGTCGTACCCGCACAAATATGACGGCATCGACACGGCGAAGAGCGGTGATAAAGGGTGTC
>JAUWRZ010000351.1 GCA_030610325.1 Sulfurimonadaceae bacterium
ACAAAGCCAAATACAAGGCATCAGTAGAGAAGTTGCTCTCTCAACAAGACGCATTGCAAAAGACACTCTCAAGCCTGCATATCATCAAAGAGGACGAAAAGGAGAAGGCTCGTCGGGCTAAAGCCAGACGTGCACAGGCAGCCAGGGAAAAAGCCGCACGTGAAAAAGCTGAACGAGAGAGAGCCAGACAGAACAAAAGTCGGCCAGTCAAGAAGGCAACAGCGTCAAAGGACCTTCCAAGTATAAAAAAGATCGGAAGCAGCTATCAGAACATCAAGACCAAACGTTACCGGGGAAGCAAGACCATCGCACCGCTTGATGGTTACAGGCTTGTCAAGAAGTTCGGTCCCTATACCGATCCTATCTATAACCTGAAGATATTTAACGAGTCCGTCTCTCTCCAGCCAAAACAGCAAAATGCCAAGGTGAAGAACGTTCTCAACGGCAAGGTGATCCTTGCACAGAACACCGCACTCTTAAACAACGTCGTCATCATCGAACACAGCAATGGTATCCATACCATCTATGCCCACCTCGATAAGATAGCACCTACTATCAGAAAAGGTCGAAAGGTCAAAAAGGGCTCTATCATCGGGCGTGTCAGTGATGAGCTGATGTTCGAAGTCACCCAGAAGAACTACCATATCAACCCGATGCAATTGATCTATTAAAACAATACCTCCCGTCAATAGATCATGCTGGTAGCATGCTCTTAGGAAGTAAGATAACATCACATCAAAAAGTATTACTTCTCCAGGATACCAGCCACCTCTTTCATAGCGACGATCAAATCATCCTTGTTCTCGTAGACAAGTTCGATACGGTTATCCGGGACCTCACCCAGAGGATCGAAGTCGAAGACCAGTATGAACGCACTGATGGGGACCTCATCTTTTTTCAGCTCTGCCCACTCCAGTGAGACATGCGCTACCTCGCCCGCAGCCTCGACCGTTGCTGCAGGATAAAGGCGTGTGATCTTTGTCAAGTCTATTGTATGTCCCTGTGCCTTATATATCATCTCTATATTTCCTTGATCTCATAACGTCTATTGATCCAGTGATAATACCCCATTCCCACAAAAAAACTGCTTCCAAGCAGTGCAGTGATGACCGTAAGCGGCAACTCCAGCTCTGCCAATGTCCCGACAAGTAACGAGACCAGGGCCACCGTGAACAAAAAGACCATATCATTGTACGCGACGATCCGGCCATAATAGTGTTCATCCGTATGATGTTGCAAGAGTGTGTAGGTATAAGACCATAATGTCGTCGTAGCCAGACCGACAAAGAGTGATATGATGAGCGAGAGTACGAAATCCTCCAAAAAGAGCGCCCACACCAAGATAGCTACTCCCTGAAAAAGAAAAAGATGACCTAGTCGACGATTGTTCATCCAGCGTCCAAGCAGTATTGGCCCGATGACAAGTCCAAGTGCTCGTGTAGAGTGAAGTAGACCTATGGCCAGTGCGGTAGCGATGACCGGTGCATAATAACTCTCGACCATCATCGCCACGAGTGCATCAAAAGCAGTGAATCCCACAAAGGCATGTAACACTATAAGATGCTTGATAAGCGGCTCTCTTTTGAGGTAATCGATACTGCTTCGCATCATCAACCAATACCCTTCATGCTCTTTTGACTTCCCAACAGAGAACGAAAGACTCTTAAGCAGATACAGCGCGATCACAAAAAGCATAGCATCCAAAAAGAACGCTAGCTTCACCCCGACAAGATAGACTACCAGACCACTCATCGCCATCCCGACTGTATAAGAGAAAGACCATATCATCGAATGGATCTCATTTGCCATCTTTAGTTTCGTCGTATCAAGAATACGGGGTAACAGTGACATCTCAAGTGTGAAATAGAAACTCGATGCTCCCATACGTATGAAGACCAGTATGAACAACTGCCACAGTTGAGCGACATCCTCTATCAACATCAGAGGCAGCGTCGCAAAGATCTCGATCACTATTAAAGAGAGCATAAGTGACTTAGGCCGGTAACGGTCTATCAACGGTCCACTAAATGGGGCCTGTATGACTCCCGGCAGGAAATGTAATGCGGCAGTCAAGGCGATGATCCCGGGATCGACCTCCAACTCGATCAACAAGGTATAGATGGCCACATTACTAAACCATGCCGCAAAATAGGCGATGACCTGGATCAGTGACAGACGTCGAAACAGAGGCTCTGTCTTTAAGAGGAGAAGGTGATCTTTCATGCTTGGCATCCTAGCATAATATTGGCTCCCCCCGATCATACACGACTACTCGGCAGAGCCTCTATATAACAATGAAAAACTAATACTGTTTAATAAAATAGGCATATACTCTAAAGTTATACTTTTATCGGCCGATTATATGAGTAAGAATTTAAGAAAGGGGTCTATTATGGAACTGATGCAGACCGTGGCCAAACAGCAAAACACCCAGACCAATCCATCATCCGCACAAGTCACACAAGTCAAGCAGACACAGACAGAGCAGATTCAGCAGGCACAGAAAGTCCAGGAACAAAAAGCCAATGAACCGATGGAACAGGTACAGAAAATAGACTCCGAAAAAGATGTGAAAGAGCTGGTCAAAGATCTGAACAAAGCACTTAACCCTTTTAATACATCATTGCGATTTGGATTCGATAACAGTTCAGATGTCTTTTACGTATCGGTCATCGAATCACAGAGCAATAAGATGATCCGTCGTTTTCCGGCAGAAGAAGCAGTCAACCTGCTTCCAAAGATGCAAGAGGTCACGGGCGTCTTATTTGACACTACCGGTTAGGCTTTCGGGCACAAAGTCACATGACACTCAGATGAACGGTACAGACCATGTCCAAGCACGTAAACAATAAGGAAGAATCGATGTATAATAATAATCTAGCTTACAATACTTATGCTCAAAACAACGTAGGTGTCGAATCACCATATAAACTGATCGAGATGTTATACGAAGGGATCTTGCGCTTTAATACACAGGCAAAAAAGGCCATCAACGAAGGTGATATCGAAAGACGCAGTTATTGGGTCAAACGCTCTTCAGCTATTTTCACAGAGCTTATCAGTACCCTTGACTTCACGCAAGGAGATATAGCCCACTATCTTCACGGTCTCT
>JAUWRZ010000490.1 GCA_030610325.1 Sulfurimonadaceae bacterium
AGACATCGATGACAATACCTTCATCATGACTTTCTTGCTGTCTGTATCGCAAGCTGCTCGACAGCTTCGATCTCCATAGCTCTATAGAAGTAGTGACCCTGGACCACATGGCAGCCCATCTCCTTTAGTATAGCTATCTGTTCACTGGTCTCAACACCTTCGATCACCAGATCCAACTCAAGCTCCATAGCTATCCCTACGATGGCATTTAACAGCACATAGTTCTTCTTATGATCAATACCCAGGTTATCGATGAACACTTTATCGATCTTCAAGGTATCGATGGGAAACTTTGTCAGATAGGCCAGCGATGAGTAGCCCGTTCCAAAATCGTCCAATGCTATCTTAAACCCCATCTCGATAAGGGTATCGATCTTCTTGACTATCTTCTCATGGTTCTCCAGAAAGATAGTCTCAGTCATCTCCAGCTCAAACCATTGGGCCTTGACATGGTGGTGTTCAAGTCTCTCTATGATGTACTCTATCAACCTGTCGGACATGAAGTCGATCATACTGATGTTGATCGAGATCTTGTTCAACAGCCCTGCTTCATGCCATCTTCGAGCCACTGCGAAGACCTCGTCGATCACAAATCTGGTGATCTCTTTGATGAGTCCGGTCTCTTCTGCCATTGGAAGGAACTGCATCGGCGCCATCATCGTCCCTCTATTATTCCAGCGAAGAAGTGCTTCATAGGAGACTATCTTCTCATCACGAACATCCACCTTTGGCTGAAGATGGACTGACAACTCTTTGGCATCCAACGCCGAGCGAAGCTCTTTCTCCAGAAGCACCTGATCGTACCTGTTGTCTCTCATCAGCTCCCTGTAGTAGACGATACCGGTAGAACTGACATTTTTCGCACTATACATAGCCTTGTCGGCACATGCCAAAAGCTCCTGTCTGTCCCGTGAATCACCTGGATAAAACGCCACACCAATACTTGCACTTATGTAGAATGTATAGTCATCTACAGAGTAGTCATGCCCAATGCGTCCAAACAGCGTCTGCGCAGTCGGTTCGACCTCCTCTTTATCTATCGTCCCCTCCAGCAGGACAAGAAACTCATCACCACCAAGACGACCGACAAAGTGCTTCTCTTTAAGACACATCTTTAACTGCTTAGCCACCTGGATCAAGATCAGATCACCCGTGTTATGACCCAGGCTGTCATTGATGATCTTAAAACGGTTCAGATCCAAAAAGAGTATTGCAAAGGGAGTCTCATCTTCTATCAGCTCTTCCATCTTCTGAAGGATGGTTGATCGGTTCGGCAGGTCTGTCAACGGGTCATATGTTGCCAGGATCGAAATAGCTGCCTCATCTTCCTTGCGTTTGGTGATATCAGTGTTGACTGATCGGATACCTACCTTCTCTCCATCTTCATAGACTGCTGAGCAGTTGTGATCGACCCAGATCACTTTCCCCTCTTTATTGATGATCCTGAAGTGGATCGACTCATGGCTATCTGTCAGCTGCATCCCTTCGACATGTCTCTCCCAGAGTGCCCGGTCCTCATCGATGACCAGTGTCGAAAAAAAGTTCTGCTGCGCATAGAAATCATCCCTTTCAAAGCCAGTCAAGCTCTTGACAGCCGGTGAGACGTACTCATAAGTCCCATCCAGTCTTCTATAGTAGGAAAACTCCCTTGCCTCATCAGCTATGGCATGGAACAATCTCTTTTTTTGTAACAACTGCTGCTTCAAGACCTGAGTCTTTCCGATCAGGAACCCTATACTGATGCCAAGAAGTGTGGGGATGACAACATAGTGAAGCTTGAAATCGTCCAGGACGAAGGTCACCTGCAGTGCAAAAAATGACTCTACTATCAAAAGGGCCAACGCGATCGAAATAATGTAGATCCGACCGCTCTTTATCCTATCCATACTGATGTCCTATATATCGTCTTTAAGATCAAGACATCAGATTAGCATCTTCCTACTAAAACTTAAATTAACACAAAATACATATAAACGTTTATGGGATCTATCTTTAACGACATACAGGAAAGTTGATTATCATCATTGAGCTTTTTTTTCA
>JAUWRZ010000098.1 GCA_030610325.1 Sulfurimonadaceae bacterium
CATCATCGAGCAGTATGGTCGTAAAGTCATCTGCTTTGGGCTGTTCCTCTTCTACGACTACCTCGACTTGCTTACGTGACTCAGGGTCAACGATCTTTTTCGCATGAAGCAGTCGTAAGATGCCGTTCATCTCATACCGGACAAGTTCATCATAGATCTCTATAAAAGGGTTGACTTCGTCCATCACATAAGGGGAAAAATCAAAAGCCTCATAGATGTCTCTCTTAAGTGTCACCAGTTTCTGTGACATCCAGGCATTGTCTTCATCGATCACGAGTTTCTTTTTGACACCCGGTGGCTTGATCTCTTCTATGTTCGCATAGATATTACTAAGCGTATCAAACTGGGTAAGAAGCTTTTGCGCCGTGACCTTGCCCACCCCTTTGACACCTGGGACATTATCCGCACTATCACCCAGAAGTGACTGATAGTCGGTAAACTGATCAGGACGGATCCCATACTTCTCGATGCACTCTTTCTCATCGATCTCTTTACGTTTGATGGCATCGACCAGTACTACCCGCTCATCATCGATGAGCTGGTAAAGGTCTTTATCATGCGAGACAATGCGTACAAGCATGCCCTGCTCTACCGCACTTTTTGTCAGTGATGCGATGATGTCATCGGCTTCAAAACCACTTAGTGAGAGCGAGCCGAAACCCATCTTCTCTATCCACTCGATGGCTATAGGAAGTTGTGCAGATAGCTCTTCAGGCGGTGGCTGGCGGTTAGCCTTGTAGTTAGGGTCTATCTCATTACGAAAGGTCGGACCTTTACTGTCAAGTGCAAACACTATGTAATCGCTGGAGTGATCTTTATGCAGCGTCGAGACAAAGTTGACAAAACCTGTCAAAAGTCCGGTAGGAAAACCCTCTTTATTTGTAAGGGGCGGCAGCGCGTAGAAGCTTCTAAAAAAGAAGCCGAAGGTATCGATGATAGTGATGGTCTTTGGCATGGGTAAGGGACTTCTTTATATGGTTATTGCAGCAGTTGCTTATATTTTTTCAAGTAGTTCGTCGACGACATCTTCAAGCAGTTCATG
Source organism: Sulfurimonadaceae bacterium (assembly GCA_030610325.1). Classification (GTDB taxonomy): domain Bacteria; phylum Campylobacterota; class Campylobacteria; order Campylobacterales; family Sulfurimonadaceae; genus BB26. The sequence continues at coordinate 1,043 of JAUWRZ010000098.1, forward strand.
ATCAAAGCCTGCATCCATCGCCTTTTTCAATCCAAAGTTGATAGATATCTCTGAGAACGGTGCGTTGATCGGGACGATCGTCTTGACGATGTTTAAGACTGTCGCATACTCGGCTATCTCTTCAGGTGCTTTGAGATAGTTATCGGAGAAGCGGATCATCTCGACGAACTCAGCGTCGAACTTCCAGTGCTCGAAGATCGCAGCAGTGACAGTAGATGTCGTATCTTCGACATAAGAGAACTCGATCTGCGCAATATTATTGGTCATCTCGATATCGGACTTAAAGTTAAAAGCAAGGTCTTCCTGGATGATATCGCTGGCGATAAGGATCTTTCCGGTCTCTTGCAAGAAGGCTGCCAAAAAGAGTTTTTCCGCTTTCTGACGGTCGACTTTGTTGTACCACTTCAGTACCAGTGCAGCCTGCTGACTGGAGATCTCGGCAAAACGCTCAGAGGTGACACCATAAGGCTCCATATCTACATTTAACAGTTTACGGACTGAGTTTCCCAGAGCGATAGAGCGGGTCATACTCATCCCAAAAAGTGAGACAGCCTGCGCGACGTTTCGGATCTCACGTCCAAACATATATAGAGGCGAGTTTGCCGCCTTTAAAAGGTTCGCGACTATCATCGGGTCATGCTCGATCGTCTTAGCAAGATCTGCGATAGAGGAGTCAGGGTCGGCAGTCACCCGCTGCATATCTATGAGTGTCTTTGGAAGTGGCGGAAGGGATTTAATACTGTCGACGATCGAATTTTTCATTCTTTACCTTTGCTACGATAATATCAGGATGAGGCTCCAGAAAGCCCCCACACGTTATTAAAAGCATTATACCAGATCGGGCTAAATAATACCAACACAAAACGACAGGACATAAATAATGTGTCTTATTGTGTCAAGATGGCTCGCAACACTCTCTACTGATGTTGTGCCAACTCTTTGATCAGGTAGTTACCTGTATAGCTACCTGTACTTTCAGACTCTTTAGCCAAAGTCTCCGGATCGCCGATGGCAATGATCTGTCCACCTTTTGCCCCGCCTTCAGGACCCATGTCGATGACATAATCGGCATTCTTGACCATATCGAGATTATGTTCGATGACAAGGACCGTATTGCCCAACTCCACAAAGTCATGCAGCACTTTCGTCAAACGGTTCACGTCATCAAAATGCAGACCCGTTGTCGGTTCATCAAGGATATAGAGCGTCTTACCGGTATCTCTGCGGCTTAACTCCTTGCCCAGCTTTATACGCTGAGCTTCACCACCAGAGAGCGTGACAGCGTTCTGACCCAAGGTGATATAACCCAGACCTACATCATGAAGGGTCTGAAGCTTGAGCTTGATCTTCGGGATAGGGTCAAAGAACGTCAGTGCCTCACCGACACTCATCCCCAGCACATCTGCGATGGTCTTGCCCCGGTATTCGACTTCAAGCGTCTGCTGATTGTAGCGTTTACCATGACAGGTATCGCATTTGACCATGATATCAGGCAGAAAGTGCATCTCGATCTTGATCTCACCCTCTCCCTGACACTTCTCACAACGGCCACCTTTGACATTGAAACTAAAACGTGACGCAGTATACCCGCGTATCTGCGCCTCTTTGGTCTTGGTAAAGAGGTTTCTTATCTCATCCATCACTCCGGTGTAGGTCGCCGGGTTCGAGCGTGGCGTCCGGCCGATGGGACTCTGATCAAGATAGATCACTTTATCAAGCTGTTCAAGTCCTGTGATCTCCACACCCGCGACCTTGTTGACCTTTCTGGCATGATTGAGAAGTTCTCTGGCAGTAGGCAGCAGTGTCTGCAAGATTAGTGAGCTCTTACCACTACCACTCACGCCCGTCACACAGACAAAGTTGTTCAGTGGGATACTGACACTGAGATCTTCGATATTGTTGATCGTGACATCTTTGATCTCTATCCAGTTCTCCTGAGAGCGGCGATAGAAGTACTCGATCTTCTTGCGACCTGAGAGATAGTCCGCTGTCAGTGTCCTCTTCGTCTTCATCTTCTCCAAAGTACCCGAAAAGACCACTTCACCACCAAACTGCCCTGCTCCCGGGCCTATGTCTATGATGTAGTCAGCGTTCTCTATGGTCTCTTTGTCGTGTTCGACGACGATGACCGTGTTACCTTTCTCCTGCAGAGAACGCAAAGTGCGGATAAGTTTCAACGTATCACGTTCATGCAGACCGATACTCGGCTCATCAAGCACATACATCACTCCCGTCAACCCACTTCCGATCTGCGATGCGATCCGGATACGCTGCGCCTCACCACCACTGATAGTCCTGGCATCGCGACTCAGCGTCAGGTAACCAAGGCCCACATCATACAAGAAGAAGAGCCGCTCTTTGATCTCGTTCAAGATCGGTTGAGCGATCATTGTCTCTTTCTCGGAGAGATGAACGAATGTCTGCTCGTCATGGAACCACTGATAACTCTTTTCTATCGGCAGGTTGATGACATCGGCTATGCCTTTGTCTACCATCATCACAGCCAGGCTTTCACGTCGCAAGCGATTGGCCCCACAGATGTTGCATGGCTTCTCTGACATATAGTCAGCCAACTCTTTCTCATCTTTGAACATATCGTAAGCGATCCGGATGATACCCGGCCAGACACGTTTAAGCGGGTGGTTCTTCCACTGGAACTCCGCCTCTTCGATGGAACCGTGCAAGATAGCTTTTTTCTGATGCGCTTCAAGTTCACTAAAAGGTACGGTGATATCTATACCCGTTGTAGTACAAAAACCCTTTAAAAAGGTAAAATAGTAGCCTTTGTTGAAGCCATAGACTATCTTGACTGCACCCTTCTCGATGGAGAGGTCCTGGTCAATGATCTTATCATGGTCAAGAGCGTAACGGAGCCCCAGCCCGTCACACTCCGGACAGGCACCCTTTGGTGAGTTAAAGGAGAAGGTCAACGGTTCAAGCGGCTCAAAACTGACTTTACAGTCAAAGCAGGCGTTATGCTCACTATAGTGGATCAGCTTCTCAGCCAGGTCCACCTCTTGATGGTTCAAGATCTCCAGTTCGACCTCACCATAACTCTCTTTGAGCGCCTTTTCGACATCCTGAGCGATACGGTCCTTATTATCACTCTTGATCACGATACGGTCGATGACTACCTTGATGGTATGTTTTTTAGTCTTGGAGAGTTCGATCTCCTCATCCAGACGGACCATCACACCATCGATCATGGCACGGACATAGCCCTTATGACGCAGAGATTCGAGCATATCAGTGAAGCTTCCCTTCTTCTCACGTATGAGTGGAGCGAGGATGACCACTTTGGCACCCTCTGGAAGTCTGGCTACCTGATCGATGATATCTGACGCACTCATCTTTGAGATCTTATTACCACAAAGGTGACAGTGCTGCACACCGACACGCGCATAAAGAAGACGAAGGTAGTCATAGATCTCAGTGATCGTCCCTACCGTCGAGCGAGGGTTCTTCGATGTCGTCTTCTGATCGATAGCGATCGCTGGAGTCAATCCCTCGATCTTATCTACATCAGGTTTACCGATACGATCGAGAAACTGTCTGGCATACGAAGAGAGTGACTCTATATAACGGCGCTGTCCCTCGGCATAGAGGGTATCGAATGCCAATGTCGACTTACCACTTCCACTGATCCCGGTACAGACTACCAGTTTGTTCTTTGGGATAGAGATAGAGATGTTCTTTAGGTTGTGTTCACGGGCACCCGTGACTATGATCTTATTATCCATGTTCGACTACCAATCTATAAAAGAGATAAAACGCAACGGTTGCGTAGAAGAGTACCAACAACCATTTTTGCAGATGATCGCTGCTTTGGTGTTTTAACCAGATACCACCGGCCACACCAGCCATAGATGCGATACCTATAAGTGTACCTCGCTCATAATCGATCAATCCGCTAACAGAGAGACTGATCAATCCAGAGATGGAGGAGAAGACGACGAAAAAGAGTCCGGCTGAGATCGCGTTCTTCAAAGGTACATGCAAGAAGCCGACAAGGATCGGAACCAGCAAGATAGAACCGCCGACACCGATAGAGATGGAGAACGCACCCAGGACCGCTCCAAGCAAGAACAAGATGACAGGATGGACACTTCGCGTCTCCCGATGCTCATGCGTCTTGAAGTAGAGCCTGCCAAGTGCGAAAAGGACAAAACCCAGAAAGACCGTTTCCAGGATGGCCCCATCGACCGTAGCAATGATCGATGAACTTGCCAGGGCACCCAGGAAACCACCGATACCGATCGTCATCACCATCTTGACGTCGAGCGTACCTTTTTTCAGGTTCAGATAACTGCCATAGACAGAGGCAAAGACCATCTGCAAGACAGAGATACCTATCGCACTCTTCATGTCCAGCCCCATAAGCAACAGAGCAGGCACCAAGATAGTGCCCCCTCCTATACCGAAGAAACCAGATAATATACCGACGACAATACCAAGTAATGCAAGTTCGATGAACATGGGGTCCCTTATATTCTGCGCGCGATTATACAAGAGGCTTGCTTTGAGGCTTCCATAATGACCCACTAATAAGAAAGTATCATCATCTCCTCAGTTCTGAGATATCATCTGTATCATGCCGGAGAATCCCTGCTGTAGCGGCAGACTAAGAAATATCAAACAATCTATACCGTATAATCAACCACAGTATCACACAGATCCATACAGGAGTACATGCTTTTAGTACGCACTCCTACTATCGTGTGTTAAAAGATCCACATATGGGACATTTACATGATCGATCTTATTACCAGATCAGCAGAGAACTTTTGTGTTCATCAACTTGCCCTTGCCTATGTCGTCTCTGATGAACGACCGAAGTTGAGAACAGTTATTGCTTCTATAGATATAAGAGACGATGACACCTCTTCACATCGTATCTATATAGCTTACAGTGATGGTATGCTAAAGCTCATCACAGATCTATTTCTCGGTGAAGAAGTCGAAGATGAGGAGACACTCGTCGATATGGCGCTTGAGACCGTCAACCTTATCGTCGGAAGTGCCAAGATCCTTGCCGCCGAGCAGGAGATCCATTTTCAGATAGCTACACCAGCTCTTGAAAAACATGAGATAGCAGATGTCCATTATGAAGAGAGTCGACTCATCCGCATCGATGATGAAGAGATGATGATAGCGATCAAGGAACTATAGATCATGCCTGAACCACTCAATACAGATCCTGAAAAAATAGAAGCAGGACTTTTTGACCCGCATAAAGAGCTAAGTTGGATGGACTATGAGGGGTTATTGGATATGGAGGTCGAGTTTATCTCCGATCTCGGTGAGACAAGCCTCAGCATCTCCGAGATAATCAAACTGGGCAAAGGCTCTGTCATCGACTTGCAGAAGCCTGCCGGCGAGAGTGTAGAATCCTATGTCAATGGCCGTATTATCGGTAAAGGAGAAGTGATGGTCTATGAGAAGAACCTGGCTATCCGTATCAATGAGGTCCTTGACTCCAGTGCTGTCCTTTACTACCTTTCCAAAGAGCGCCTATGAGATATCTGCTCATATCACTTCTGTTGCTGGTCCAACTGCATGCTGCTAAGATCTTAAGTTACAATGTCTATGATCGGACAGGACGTGTCGATATCATGTTCACCTTTGATACACCCTACGAAGGTGTCTTGCGTCAGAGTCATCAAAACGGGACGATCACCATCAAACTCGACAAAGCTACCATCGAGTCACCAAAACTCAAGAACGTAGCATCCGAGTATCTCTCCAAACTCACCATCACTCCTATCGGGGATCAGACTCAGGTCATCGCAAAAGTCTCCCCCTATGTCGTGATGCATGCATCGAGGACTTCTGATGCCTATGGCCTTCGTCTACGTTTTGAACGATCAGTGGACACCCCGGCTGAAGAGCCATTGGTAGCTTCTGAGCCTTCTATGACGACTTCGCTTCCTACCAAACCAGAAGGTGAGTTCACACAAAGCTATTATGTGGTCATCGCGATACTGATCCTTGGCATCATCTTGTTGCTATGGCTCAAACGCCGAGTCAATGGCGGTGGTGATACACTTAAGCTCAAACCATGGTTACTAAACATGCGTGGCGAAAAAGAGACAAAACAAGATGGCGTCAAGATCCGTTTTCAAAAGTCACTTGACCAAAAGAACCGTGTGGTCATGATGGACTATGCTGATGAGAGCTATCTTCTGCTTATCGGGACTTCCAATGTGATGCTGGATAAGTTCCACGGTAAACGCTCTGTTAGTGAGGGTGAGTTCGAGGCTATGTTAAAGAACAAAAACCGCGAACTCGATGAGTTCTTACAGATAGATCAGGATAAAAAAGAGGCCCTGGACAGCTATAAACAGAAAGCCTCCGGTATGGATCACGATACCTCCCGTTAAGAGATCATGCTGGGAGCATGGTCTTAGGGAGCAAAATCACATCAATGGA
>JAUWRZ010000300.1 GCA_030610325.1 Sulfurimonadaceae bacterium
CAGTATAGACTTGTCCAGGAACCTCATTACTTCAAACTTGCCGGGACAAAGTTCAAACTGATGCACCTCCCTTTTTATATGAGTGCCGATACGGAGGTCGTCATCTTCGGACATACCCACACTTTTGAATGTGATTTTAAAAAAGGCACCCTTTACCTAAACCCGGGTGAAGTCTGCGCACGAAACAAACCACTCTCGGAATGTGCTATACTGGAAGTGACTACGGAGTACCTTAACGTGACCTATTACACCCGTCCGATCAAAGAAGATGACTTCCAGGAACAACACTTCAGTTTTGAAAGGGTCTAGATGAACCAGCCGATCTTTCTCTGCTCCATCTCTAATATCAACAGCGGCACCTGCAACGAAGACTGCAAGTTCTGTTCACAAAGTGTCAAATATAAAGCAGATATCGACCGCTATATCCAAAAGCCGATCCCCGATATTGTTCGTGAAGCCAAAGCAGTCGAAGCAGCCGGTGCACTCGGTTTTTGCCTTGTCACTGCCCATAAAGGGCTTGATCAAAAGACACTTGACTTTGTCTGTGAGATCGCCAGGACTCTGACAAAAGAGGTCCCAAAGCTACGCCTGATCGCCTGTAACGGCACTGCGACCTATGAGCAGCTATTGACACTTAAAGCCTCAGGGATCAAGGCCTATAACCACAATCTTGAGACCTCCAGAGAGTTCTACCCGCAGATCTGCACTTCACACAGCTGGGATGAGCGCTATGAGACCTGCGAAAACGTCAAAAGAGCAGGATTAAACCTTATCACCGGCGGGATCTTTGGTCTCGGTGAGTCGAGAGAGGACCGTATCTCCATGCTTGAGTCTCTCAAAAGTCTTGATCCGGTATCGGTGCCGATCAACTTCTATCATCACAACCCTGCTCTTCCCCTAAAGCCAAACCCACTCACTGTCGATGAAGCACTCGAGCTTATCACACTGACACGCGAGATAGTCTGTGACGCACAACGGATAATGGTCGCAGGCGGACGAGAGCTTATGTTCGGACAACGCCAGCAGGAGATCTTCAAAGCTGGAGCCAATAGCATCGTCATCGGCGACTATCTTACGACACAGGGTCAGGACAAGAACAGTGACCTTATGATGTTAAGCTCACTTGGACTTGATATCGCTTCCTCAGTCGAGAGCGACTGACAAGAGCAGCAGATGAATGAAGTCCTACTGATCATCACGCTCTCACTGATCGTCATGTTCTCCCCATTTTTTGCCAAACTTCTTAAGATCCCGACAACACCGGTAGAGATCATTCTTGGAGCGATACTCGGTTATTTTGGTCTGCTTTACCACGATATCTATTTCGAACTGGTCGCAGAAGTGGGCTTCTTATATCTCATGTTCATCGCCGGTACCGAGATCAATCTTAAAAAAGTACTCAAGACCGATGCCTTTTTGATGCGCAGGATCTTACTCTATATCCTCCTGCTCTACGGCTTCTCTATCGGTTTCTCCCTCTATCTTGAGTTAGGTAAGATCTTTATGGTACTGCTGCCGCTGCTCTCCGTTGGTCTGATCGCCACTCTCTCCAAGGAGTATGGGAAGACACCCTGGCTCACACTCTCTATGACTGTCGGTGGTATCGGTGAAGTCGTCAGCATCGGTGTCCTGACACTCTCATCTGCCGGTTTTAAGTTTGGATTTGGTCAGGAACTGATCATGACTATCGGTGCACTTGTACTGCTCATCCTCTTTATCTTACTACTCTTCAAGGTCTTACAGCTGCTCTTTTGGTGGTTTCCTGAGGTCTCGACAGCACTGATGCCTCATGATGATAATAAAGAGCAGGATGTCCGTCTCTCCATGGGTATCCTCTTTATTCTCATCGGTGTCATGCTCTATCTAGATCTGGAGCTGGCATTTGGTGCCTTTATCGCCGGGATATTCATCCCTACCTTTTTCGAGCATAAGCATGATCTTCCCGAAAAACTCTCCGGATACGGTTTTGGCTTTCTGGTACCGATCTTCTTCATCTATATCGGGACCACCTTCCACTTTGATGCACTGCTGATCGATGGCTTGCTGGCAAAAGCACTGCTTATCACTATAGCTATGATCTCGATGCGTGTCGTCAGTGCACTCGTCTTTGTCAAGGAGCTTCATGAACGCGGTGCCCTCTTGATGGGCCTCTCACACTCCATGCCACTGACACTGCTCATCGCGATGGCCACACTTGCCTACCATGCGCATAGCATAGATCAACTGCATTACTATGCTTTTATCCTTGCCTCACTGCTGCAGGTCATCTTTGTCACGATCATTATCAGGCTGATCACGGCTGAGAAGAAGAGAGCTGTAAAGAAACGCCGTCTACAAAATAGAGATGAAGCACTGATCCCGGGAAGGCGTAGTGACGACTTTTGACAGAGGTCATGGTTTACGATCATCTTACTGACTGCTATAATACTTCTATGAAAAAGAGCGAACATGTCACGATCTGTACTTCTTGACCTTGCCAGAGAGTCGATCGAAGAGGTCTTTCAGGCAGCCAACAGTATTGATCGCAATACTTTACTGGCTGACTTCCCGATACTCGCAAAGAAGATGGCGACCTTTGTCACTATATGGCTCGATGATGAGATACGGGGGAGTTCAGGAGCCGTGATCGCGCAGCGTTCACTGCTCGACGACATCATCCACAATGCAAAGGTCGCTGCATTTGAAGACCCGCTCTTCTCACCACTTACCACGTCAGAGTATCTCCATACCCGCATAGAGGTCTCAGTACTGAGCGTACCTGAGGCTGTCAACTATCTTCAAAGTAGTGATCTCGATACCAAGATCCGTTCTGGTATCGATGGTATCCTTCTCTCTCTACACTCCCATCAGGCTACTGTCTTACCGCAGAGATGGGATGCGTACCCGGAAGTCAGAGATATGCTTGCACATCTTGGAGAGCAGGCCGGACTTGGTAAAGATGTACTGCGACTGCATCCTGACATCTTCATCTATCAGGCTGAGACAGCCATAGACCACCCGATGATAAAGAGACAGCGTACTCCCGAAGCCGACTAACGGCTTACTTAAAGACGCCAAACGAACAAGTCCGTTTGACTACGCTTACCAGTACTAACCAATGGCACTGGTCACACGAACGCTGAGTTTGCTTCGGCAGCAGGCCCCCGCACTGTTTGTGCTTTAGGGCTACTCGTCTCAAACAACTGTCATTAAACTGACTACGCATCTTTTTGTTCCTCATCTGTACTGACAATCGATGGTGTCTTATGCGAGAAGAAGAGGGCGTGGACACTCTTCTCAATGATCAGTGCGATAAGACCAACGATAAGACCGACGGTGATGTCAGCAGTGAGGCCGGGTAGGAACTCGAATGCATGATGGATGGCTTCGATGTTGTGTAAGAAGATCCCTCCCCCGACCATCAACATAGCGATAGTCCCGACGACGGTGAGTGCCTTGATGACTTTTGGTAAGGAGGCGACCAAGAACTCGCCTGTCTTTTTGTAGAGACTCTTTACGCCACCTTTCATCTCCTCTGAGCGCTCGATGAGGTGGAAACCGGCATCATCCATACGCACAAGCAGGGCA
>JAUWRZ010000539.1 GCA_030610325.1 Sulfurimonadaceae bacterium
CATGTTAAACATCAAAGCAAAAGACAGGCTAGAGTTTAACAAGCAGATGATAACCTTCTATGATTCTGGCGATTATGTTGAGACTCTAAAATATCTATTGGCATATTACATCATGAAAAACTCTCATCTATAGTGATGAACGTGAATATAAAAAAGAGCTGGTAAAGATACGAGACAGTTCAATCGGCAGGCTCCTTTGGGAGATTTATAGTGGCAGCAGGAGACTGCGACTCAATATGGACTGTTCTTGACGCTGAACCAGCGTGGGAGACCGAGGAAAAATGTAGAGTGAGTGGAAAGTAGTTCTAAACAATAGATCGTATCTGTCACATCACCCATCACATAATGTGCAAGCAAGTGCCTTCAAGATATATTGCTTAAATATAAATCAGCTTTATTATAGTGTTAAAATCCGGAAATATCATATTTAGTAATAAAATAAATACTTAAATTATATTGATATGCTATAATCATCGAATGTATATCTATGACATCAAAGCCCAGATGGGGATCACTGTCTTTACAAGCGACATGCTTCAATACCTTCTTAAAGGGCATGTGAAAAATATCAACGAGAAGATAAGCCAAATGACAAAAAAAGGTGAGTTGATCCGTTTAAAGCAGGGTGTATATATCTTTGGTGAGAGATATCGAGACCGACCTGTGGATAAGATAGCGGCTGCTAACATGCTCAGGTCATCCTCATATGTCTCGTTTGAATACGCATTGTCTTATCATGGTCTGATCCCGGAAAGGGTCTATGAAGTGACTTCGGCAACACCGGGTATCAAAAGGGAGTTTGAGACTCCTATCGGACGCTTTGGGTATTACACCGTTCCTTTGAAGGCTTTCTCTATAGGGGTGGACTGGTTATATGATGATGAAGATGGTGGACGGTCGATCGCGACACCGGAAAAAGCGCTTTGTGATAAAGTACGGGCGGATCGTGGTCTGGGCAGGATGTCTCAGCGTAAGTTAGAGGACTATCTTGAGAACGATCTTAGGATCGAATCATCAGACCTGTCTGCATTGGATGCCGAGTTGATAAGGGCCATCGCTATCGCTTATAATTCACGTCTGCTTCGAGACCTCGGTGTTTTTATTGGAAAAAGGAGAGAGATTGCCTAAGCTGCATCCGAACATCCAAAAGATGCTTGATCGATATGATCTCGATCAGGATGATGTTTATGAGGCACTGCGTGAGATCCTTCAGGAGATAGTGTTACGTGGTCTATATGATGCAGGCTTCTTCGATCATGCGGTTTTCTATGGTGGGACTGCGTTACGTATCCTTTATGGTCTTCCGCGTTTTTCGGAGGACCTTGACTTCTCCCTTTTGGAAAGTGATCCATCGTTTGATCTTGCACAGTATGAGAAAGCTGTCAAAGAGAGACTTCTAGAGTATGGTTTTGAGGTGGAGGTCGAGACGAAAGTCAAAGCGAGCGATGTACAGTCCGCATTCTTAAAAGGTAATACCGTCAAATATCTCCTGAGCATCAATGC
>JAUWRZ010000218.1 GCA_030610325.1 Sulfurimonadaceae bacterium
AGATAGCGTCCGGCCTGGCGCATCATCCAGATAGGGGTGTGTGGCGTTGGTCTGCGAAAACAGGCGTCTACGAATATTTGACTCATCTTGATCCTTTGTGCTTAATATGCTTTGGTTAATGTTTCCCGACTTTTCCCAGGAAGAAAAGTCCGACTGCGACAGCAGTGATAGATAAGGCGAAGTACAACATGTCTAATGGATTGTTGTACTGGGTGTGTGCCACTTTTTGGAAAAATCCGACTACGAGGACCATGACGATGACTTTTGAGATCTTGTCTTTAAGCTGGTCAAGTGAGTGTATGGCAAGGATCTTACTGTCTCCGCCTTCTTCATCTTTAGCGGCATCTATATCGGAGATAAAGAGCTCATAAAGTCCAAAAGAGAAGAGTAGCATCACTACGCCAATAAGGTAAAGGTCGACGGCACCTATGATCCCACCGACGACATCTTCGTGAAAATGCTCTGGATGTGCATGGGTCAAGTAGGTGCTTAGGACGTATTTGGCGGTATCATAGATATCAAAACTGGCGACAGTAAAGAGTATGACAGCTCCCAGGAGACCAAAGACCACTGCCAGGATGACGATGAACCTTGAGCTCCATAGTGTGTTTTCAAATATTTTTTCCAGCATAACAGGACCCTCTCGACATGATCTTTAGGGCATCTCTAAATCCTGTGCATCATGATGATATACAGGGTCACTAGAGGTGTCCTTTAAATAAAACGTGATTTTAACATAGTTTGTTTAACGTGAGGGTCAATTGAGGGTGTAGGTCTGTTTTGCGACCGATTTGTTCTTAAATAGGGAGTGATGACGATGATCTTGCTATACAGTCGTCGTTTACTTTTATGGGTGGACAATGGATGTTAAGTCTACGGTAGTAAAGGTGGACTATTTATCTTATTTTACTCATCAAAAGCGTGCTCCCAGCACCCTTTTGATGAGATATCATAGCTAAAAAGGTGAAGTAGTCTACCTTGTCATAACGCTACTCATTCTCCATCTCGACCCATTTTTGGGCGATACGGACGGCATTGGTGGCGGCGCCGACGCGGAGGTTGTCTGCGACGATGAACATGTGGAGCATATTATTGCGGTAAGGGTCGTTACGGATACGTCCGACAAAGGTCTCGTTCTGGTCGACACAGGCTACGGGCATCGGGTATTCACTCTCTGCCGGGTTATCGACGACTACGATATTTGGTGCTTTTGAAAGAAGCTCGCGGGCTTCAGCAGCTGTGACATCACTGTCAAAAGTGAGTGTCAAAGCCTCAGAGTGACCTCGTAGGACAGGAACGCGTACACAGGTCGCACTGACCTCTATCTCTTTATGCATTATCTTAGTGGTCTCATTGACCATCTTCATCTCTTCTTTAGTGTAGTCGTTCTCTAAAAAGACATCGATCTGAGGAATGAGGTTTAGAGCGATCTGGTGCGGGAACTTGTTGTGTTCGGACTCATTGAGTTTAAAGGCAAAGAAGTCCTGAAGCTGTGTGACAAGCTCCTCCATGGCAGATTTCCCACCACCTGAAGTCGCCTGATAGGTACTTACATCGACACGGACTAGGTCATAGGCATTATCAAGTGGTTTAAGTGTCTGGACCATCTGGATAGTAGAGCAGTTAGGATTGGCGATGATGCCTTTTTTTCTCCACTGTGCGATATCTTCAGGATTGACCTCCGGTACGACCAATGGTACATCGGCATCCATCCGGAAATGGCTGGTGTTGTCGATGACAACGGCACCGGCTTTAGCGGCAGAGTCAGCGTATCTTGCAGAGACAGAGCCACCAGCGCTGAATATTGCGATCTCGATGTCTTCTTCATCAAAGACACTGTCAGTCAGCTCTTTGATGACGACTTCTTTGCCATTGAATGTCACAGTGTTACCAGCTGAGCGCGCACTTGCCATAGGTACGAGCTTGTTCATCGGGAAATCGATCTCTTCAAAGACGCGAAGTACCTCTTCGCCCACGGCTCCGCTGGCTCCGACTACAGCTACATTATATTTTTTCATATCTTTTCTCCTATAAGTTGTAAGTCTCTATCTTTTTCTTTAACGCAGTTTGTGTCATGCCCAGCATCTTCGCAGCCTCATCGAGCTTGCCGTTGCGGTCTTCGAGGACTTCTGCGATCAGTTCTTTTTCCATCGAGGCGATGGATCTCTCCTGTTTAAGACCGCGGCTCTCAAGAAAGAGTGCCTCCGGAGTGATCTCATCACCTTCACTCAAGATCACGGCACGTTCGACTACCGAGATAAGTTCACGTATGTTTCCCGGCCAGCTGTATGAGAGCATCTGCTTGCGGGCCTGTTCACTGAAGGTCTTGGTCTCAAAGCCATAACGTTGACAGTTCTGAAGCAAGACGACATCTGCGATACCGAGGATCTCCTCTTTTCGTTCGCGCAGTGGTGGTATCTGAAGTGGGATGGTGTTTAACCGGTAGTAAAGGTCCTCACGAAAGGCACCGTTCGCGATATTTTTAGCGAGATCGGCATTGGTAGCCGAGATAAGACGGATATCGATCTTGGTCGATTTAGCTGATCCAAGTCGTCGTATCTCACGTTCCTGGATAGCACGGAGCAGTTTTGCCTGAACGCCAAAGGGCATCTCTGCGATCTCATCGAGAAAGATCGTCCCTCCATTGGCTGCTTCGAACTGACCAGCCCTGGCCTCGGTCGCATCCGTAAAAGCCCCCTTCTCAAAACCGAAGAGCTCACTTTCGATGAGATTATCGGGGATCGCCGCCATATTGATCGCGATAAAAGGTTTTTTCGCACGAGGGGAGTGGTTATGTATGTAGTGGGCAAAGACCTCTTTACCTACACCACTCTCTCCAAGAAGCAAGATACTGGCATCGGTCTTGGCCGCGCGCTCTGTGATGTTTAGCAGTTTGCTGAGTTCGGGAGAGCGGGCTAGAAAACCATCACTGTCAGTCTTTCTTTTAAGCTCAAACTTCTTGATGGTCTTTTGGACCTTGTCAGAACGCTTGATAGCCTTGATGAGTGTCTCGACCTCAAAGGGTTTGAGTAAGAAGTCCTTTACGCCGAGTTGGATGGACTCGATGGCCCGGCCAAGTGTGGCATTGCCGGTCATGATGATGACTTCGTATTTACCATTTAGCTCTTTGATGAACTCGATGCCGTCCATACCGGGCATATTGATATCTGTGACGATCAGCTCAAAGGTATCATCGACTTTTTTTAGTGCATCACGGGCATTCTTGAAACTGACGATCTCAAACTCGGGATAATCTCCCATAGCGATCTCCAGTGACTTGCGCATATTGATATCATCTTCGACAATCGCGATCTTCATCACCGCCCCCGTAAGCAGGTACTTTAGTGATATATCGGTTTTTTACAACCGGATATAACTAAAATATCATTATTTTAACGCGGTTATTTTAGCCAGATCTTGATTAATATCGACTGTGAAACATTGTGGTGGCATTGTGAGTATGGTGTGGCTTTGGTTCGTGGCATCGATGTTCTTTTCACGATGGTCTATATGAAGTGTGGTCTGCTGCATCAGGGAGAAGAACGTATCATGATCGTGCACTATTATCTGGTGCAGATCATCTGATCCGCCAGTCTCAAGCAGGATGGATGTAGTGTGTCTTCCTTCACACTTCTGCATGGCACGACTGACATTAAGAGTCTCGCTGACCATGATGGCATCCCGGACTACCGCGCGATAGCTGATGATATACTCATCAGCCCACAGATAGGGCAAGAAGATCAGAGTGAGAATTGTGAGCGTGAGAGGACGATCTCCATCTCGACTTCGCATAGTCCATCTTTAAAGGTAGTCTCGATGATGTTCGCCTGACGGATCATGGCATCGACATGGGTACGGACCATAGAACGCTTCACGATCATGTTCTTGATGGTGTCCTGACCCTCGACACGGACACCTTTGACCTTCTCGGCTATCAGGCGATAGGCATCAGCGATCGCTGCACGTTTTGCCAGGGCATAAGCCTGGGCCGGTGAAGTAGTCGTCATAGGTGCGACACCCTGGCCATAGACGGTGATATGCACATTATTGGTCTCTGTGAGAAGTGGTTCACTCTTTGGTACGGAGGTCACTTGACTGACAGGGGGCGTGTAGGCTGGCTCTTCTTGTGGGGAGGCACAGATGACAGTCGTCTCTGCTGCAGGTCTTGCCTTGACCGTTACATCTGACTGCTCCGCAGCAAAAGCAGTGCCGGTCATCACGACCAGCAGAAGCAGGAAATATCTCATTGGTTTATCCTCGCAATGCAATTATTGCAAGGTATCAAGCAAGTACTATTCCAGTTCAGGTACCGCTGCAGGGTTTGAGAGCTCGTCGTCGTCCTTCTCTACTTTTGGACAGCGTGAGATGTTGGCGACGTCATCGCCTTTGACGATGTAGACACCACTGGTGTTTCTACCTGATTTTGAGATGCTTTGCATATCGACACGGATCATCTTGCCGGCTTTGGTAAGGGCCATCATATCCATGCTCTCATCGACCATGACACTGCCGACGACTGACTTGCCTGTCTTGTTATTGAGTTTCATGGCGATGACACCGGAACCGCC
>JAUWRZ010000366.1 GCA_030610325.1 Sulfurimonadaceae bacterium
AATAAAAAAGAGCGAAAGCTGGTCTATATCCTCCCTACAACTACGCAGCTCACAGAAGTCGCCCCGGGTATGATGAACAGATTGAAGTTCTCCCTTTCGGTAGTCCCGAAAGAGTGAACCTTCACTTCTCTACCTGAGCTTTAGTCACTACTTTTTCTCCTCTTTTTAACGTATCCCACGCCCGTATACTTTTCATCTGAGTCCTACTCCATAATTTCCTTTTGATGATGAAAAGTGTGACAAAGACGGTGATGAATCCCCATCCCCATGCTGTGTTCTGCTTCAGAGCCTCAAACCAGGCAGATGTGAGATCAGGTAGTACCGCGATGAGTGGGATCCAGATCAGATCGAGGATGCACTCTACTTTGTTGGTACTTGCTTCCGGACTCCACTCAAGAAAGAACCTTGAGAGAAGGAATGTCAATGTCGTAAGCAATATCGCATAGTAGAGCCGTTTTCTCCAGACAACAAGCTCTTGTACCTCGTCCATGGCGACTACTCTTCTCTTCTTCTGTGCATCGTCTTCATAATCGATGGCCTCACCTCGTGTCGTGACTACCTGGTACGTGCTTGGCAGACCGATCGGTGCATAGGTGACGACGTTCTCTTTGATCCGCTCCAGGACACTTCGATGGATCTTCGGATCACTGATACAGACGCCATCTTTACGATCATGACAAAGGTCTCCTATCATGCGTGGTCTATAGCGATAATAGGCTCCGGCTCCCGCACGGGAGTCATGCTGTTTCCCATGCCAATCAGAGTGATACATGATGTCTGCACGCAGTTGTGAGATGAAATAGAGGCCACTCTTTTGTCTTACTGTGACCTCGACCTTTGACATCATCCAGTCAAGTGTGACGAGTGATAGATTGTTCATGGGGTAACCGCCACCGACATCAGTATGCACCCCGGCAAACCAGACCTGCTCGATCCGGTCTTCATCGACCTCTTTGTCCCTGACACGCTTCTCTTCGACTTTCTCATCCCACAAGACAGGATGAAAAGTATGACGTTCATCATCTATGGAGAGAGCATGGCAGGCTTTGTGTACTGTTGTCGAGAGTCTCTGGTCCGGAAAACGGATGGGAAAGATGAACTTGTCCCAGATGTCTGCGAGCTCATCGATAGGGAAACCATAGGCGTCTACCGTGTCCCATACTCCGATGAACTCTATAGGTGCCTCCACCGTTCCGTCATAAAGTTCATGGATGTCTGTCAGTTTACAAAAGAGTCTGCTGAACGGGGTCTGGTTGTAGTGAGTCCGTAGCCGGTAATAGTTGTTTCTGGCTCTCTTGTTCAGATCGGCTTCATCTTTGTAGCCAGTGTATAGGCCGCAACAGCCGATCAATCCGGCAAGCATACGGACGGTAAATGCACCCCGGCTGAAGCCAAAGAGATAGATCTTATCGCCGACCTCATAGTTTCGACACAGAAACTTATAGAGCTCTAGGATGTTCCTCTTAAGACCGAAGCCGAACGCGCCACCCATGATCTTTAGCGGTAGAAACTCCTGAGATCCCACACCGTCATCATAGTAAGCTATCTGATCGGTCCTATGCAGGTCCAATGCCTCATAGAGTCGCCATACATTGGTCTTGTTACTCTTTGCTGCTCCATTACCGGTACCATCTGATAGTAAGATGATGTTTTTCATGACCTTATCCTTCTATTCGTCTTCTCTAGCTCACTTCGAACTCAAGTGCCCAATACTCCAGTGTCCCGGTATCAAGTCTGGCAAGATCACGGACTCGGAGCTGCCAGTTACCAGCTATATCCTCACCGAGGAACACAAATAAGCCTGGTATTGTCTCGATGGTATAAGTGGTGTCAATATCATCCTCCCCTGATCCGCCCGGACCTTGCAAGACTACGACATTGCCTGATGGAGAGAGAAGCTCGAGTTGAAGGTCTCCGATGTAAGTGTGTTTGATCTTGACCTTGATCTCGATAGCTTCGACCTTTCCTCCTGTCGCAAAGGAGATCGTGCTGGTGACACCGTTCGTATCGTCATCAGGGATCGCCAGAGCAGGGGAACGTTCTGCACTGACTGCATCAGTACCGGGTTCAAAGTCAAGTCGGAGTTCCCACTCATCGAGCCTTCCCACATCATCTTTTAAAAGATCTGAGACATGCAGTCTCCACTCTCCAAAGATATCTTCGCCTGCAAGCTGTGCAAGTGCACTGTTATCACTCGAGTGCAGATCAAGATGGAGGTCGTCTTGCTGCCCGGCTCTATCACTGGCATGCAGCACTGCTTTTGTGCCACGGGGAGACTCCAAGACTACGTGTAGATCACCTTGATAGGTGTGGCTGATATTGACACGTACTCCCAAACTGCTCAGTTCGGCATGCTTTACGATATTGATACTACTACTCACTCCGTCTCTGTCGCCATCAGGTATGAGAAGATCAGGGCTTTTTGAGAGTGTCAAGCTGTTCTCTTCGACTCTGCCGGTCTCAAATGTCATGTGCTTGCCGACATCACCGATATTACTGACGATAAACCCGGAGTCGGTACCGTCCCATTGGTGTGATGTGGGTCTTGTGCTATCGCTGAGGCTGACTCCCTCTATCTTTGTATAGAGATCACCCGCGTCACCTTTGCCAAAATTGTTCTCCAGGTCATGATGTCCGTCTGCTTGAAGCAGGGCACACTGATAGTGCCGGTCCGGGGTGCCGTCCTCATACTCATTGGAGCCTCTTCTGTCGCAATGATAGATGGCCAGACCATCAGAGGGGAGATGTCTGTCCAGGCCATTTTGTGAACGGTTCTCGACCAGAAAATACTCATTTGAACTGTTGGTGCTATATTGCAGTAAAGTATCATAGTCACCATGCTCTGCGACATAGCTGCCTTGTGTGTTCAGATCTATCTTCGTATGGCACCAGTTGACGAGATCGCGCAAGTAGGCACTCACTGGAGAGGGGACCTTACCTCTTCCAAGATGGTTGCCAGAACTCATAAGACAGTAGGAGCCAAGTCCGGCACTTTTCTCAGAGTC
>JAUWRZ010000462.1 GCA_030610325.1 Sulfurimonadaceae bacterium
ACCATCGACATCTACGACCAAGGTCTTCAGACGAACACTCACTGGAACTCTCTTTTATTGAAGTAGGTACCCCTATCGGTATAGGAAGTACTATACTTCTGATCACTTTTTTACTACTTGTATTTGCGGATATCCCGACTATCTCTACCATTGGTCTATACACAGTGGTCCTAATAATATTCTCATTGCTGGCAGTTCTGTTTATTCTTCCGGGGTTTTTTATTGAGTTGATAAAATCAAAAGACCTTAAACGACTGCAGGCTTCAAGACGAGAGTCATCAAGTAAGTGACCAGCTTACTTTAGAAACTTCGGCATCTTGAAAAGTGGTAAGAAGAGATTTTTCACATTGTCCAGTACCCCACGATGGAACTCCTCCGGAAGGTTGTGTAAGATCACTTCGACAAATTGCGTGAACGGCTCTTTGACGACCTCCCACCATGTCGGCTTTCGCTTCTGGATGGAGGTGTTGATGTTACGCAGGTTGCGATCGACCTTTGATCGATGCAGATGGTAACGTTCCTCTTCATCCTCAGTCAATCTACCAGCCCTATACCAGTTCTGCGCATCATCGCCTATTTTCTCGGTAAACGCGAAGATCTTTTGGTGATGGGGACTGGTAAGGAGCTCTTTGATGGTATAGGCATGGCTTCTAAAAAAGAGAAAGCCACTCTTTTGATAGACTTTAGCATCCAGACGATCGATCTCTTTGTAGACACGTCTGAACTTTCGCTCTATGACACTGTCGGGGTTCGGACTTTTTCTTCTCTTACCTGATAGCGAGATATTCATCTTAGGCATAGGGTACTCCAGCTGGGATGAGGTCTTCGACTACTTCTCCTGCGCGATCACTGTTAGAAAGAGTAATGGATTTTCTTAACTCATCTGAAAGATCTTGTAGTATCTCGTTAATGCCAGTGAAAAAGTCGGATAGAGTCATATTTATCATGGTATTGATTATACCTAAGATTCAAAATATGTATGATCTCAAGAGATAAGGGTCTCAATACGGGATAAAGACCTGTGTTATAATACGGATAATCACATATAAAAGAGTCAATAATGGTAGTCTACCAAAAAAGTGAACTTATATCTGCGACAAATCTGGCGAAAAAGTTTGGTCAGGTCATGAAGCAGATCACTCAAGAGGGTGTTGAGAAGATCGGTGTATTGAAAAACAATAAGCTTGAAGCCGTTGTTATCTCTACGCAAGAGTATGAACGCTTGAAAAGTATTGAAGCGATGCATCGACTGAGTGTGAACATCCCGGAGGACCTTAGTCAATACAGTGCTCTTATTGAAGAGGGGATGGCATCTAAAGTAAGTGAGAAGTCACATGAAGATATCTTTGAAGAGCTAGCTAAACGATATGGAGCTTAAGTACTCGGAGCGGGCGGTCGAGGATCTTTATAAGATAGTCGATTTTATAGCACTTGATAGTCCAGACAGAGCTTTGGCTTATATTAAAAGAGTGAGATCAAAGATCGAGATATTAAAGACCTTTCCAAACCTTGGTGTGACCTGTCAAAGTAAAAAGATCGAGAAAGATTGTAGGGTAATGATCTATGAGTCATATCTCATCTTTTATACGGTCGAGCCAGATAGTGTCACGATCAGTAATATCATAAACAGTGCCACTGACTATACAGCTTAGAAATATATTTCTAGAAACTGAAAGAGACCACAGATGATCGATTACAGAAAAAAACTTACCATTTACCGAAAGCGTTACCCTATCTCAGATATCAATATCTCCGCTGAAAGTGACAGAGGGCGCATCATCTCATCACCGGCGTTTAGAAGATTGCAGAAGCGTACACAGGTCTTTCCACTTGAGCTTAATGCCGCAGTACGAAGCCGTTTGACACATTCACTTGAAGTCCAGCAGGCGAGTCGTTATATCGCCAAGAGTGTGTTGGCGCTGATAGAAGAGCAGGGTGATACAGAGGCTTTAGGTCTTAGTGGTCTGGATAATGCCTTTGTCTCTACGGCCGAGATGGCGGCACTGTTGCATGATATCGGTAATCCGCCTTTTGGCCATTTTGCGGAGATGTCCATAAATAAATGGATAGCCAAAGAGGCACCGGGTATCGCAACGACACTGTTTCCTACGCTTAGTGATGAGGATAGTGCTTTTTTGACTATGCTACTCGATGATCTGGCAAACTTTGATGGCAATGCACAGGCTATTCGTATCGTCGATAAACTTCAGAGACTGAACCTCTCCTTCACGCAGACTGCGGCTGTGCTTAAATATACCCGTTGTGCCTATGAGCCAAGACCGGAGAATAGTGAGCCCTTCTCCTATGTCAA
>JAUWRZ010000197.1 GCA_030610325.1 Sulfurimonadaceae bacterium
ACCGCATCAGCATGCTCTTTTTAAGCCTCAAAGACCCGCTTCGTATCCAGCAGACCATAGAAGCGATCAATACGGCCTATCCAAAACTGGTCGCCTTCCCAAGTGGTGAACTGCTACAGCACCTAGGTTCTATCAAGACCATCGTGCACTTCATCGACCTGATCTCGATGATCACCTTCATCGTCGCTGCAGCAGTACTGCTTAACACACTGGTGATGAGCGTCAACGAACGTACCAAAGAGATCGGCATACTCACCGCGATCGGATGGTCGAGGTCGATGATCGTCTTGATGTTTACGATCGAAGCGTTACTGCTCTCTTTAAGCGGAGGCATCCTTGGTTATCTCTTGACCTACCCTGCTATCGATATTTTAAATCAGTATCCGAACATGGGACTGAACTTCATCCCACAATCTCCATCTCTGGAGATGTTTGGAGTCTTGATGATCGCTTGTCTGTTCATCGGCATACTCAGTGCCCTCTTCCCCGCCCTTTACGGGAGTCGCATGCTCCCAGCCAAGGCACTTCATCATGACTAAGCCACTACTTAAGGTCGAAAGTGTCCATAAAGCCTATGAGGGCGGCTTGATCCCGGCCCTCAAAGATGTCTCACTGACATTGAACCGGGGTGAGACCGTCGTACTTATGGGGCCATCAGGGTGTGGAAAGAGTACCCTTCTAAACATCATCGGAAGCTTGGACCTTCCGACCAGTGGATCGGTCGATTATGTAGATGAGGGTATAAGCCATATAAGACCACTGAGTCTGTTTCGCCGGGAGGTCATCGGTTTTATCTTCCAGGCACACCATCTTCTTCCAGTACTGACACTGCAGGAGAATGTCGAGACACCCCTGCTTGCCAACTCCCATATCAGTAAAGATGCCAGAGAGACAAAAGCAGCTGAACTTCTGGAGGTATTGGGACTGGGCGCTAAGAAGGCTTCTTATGCCAACCGTGTCTCCGGTGGAGAGCGCCAGCGCACAGCCATAGCACGGGCTCTGGTCAATGACCCGCTACTTATCTTAGCTGATGAGCCTACCGGGAGTGTCGACTCCAAAACAGCTGACGTCATCCTCAGGACACTGATCTCCTACACAAAAGAGTTTAACAGTACCCTGCTCATAGCCACCCATGATGAGAGCATCGCCAGACTGGCAAACCGTGTGATCCGCATGAAAGATGGCCAGATCACTGATATCGAGCAGAACAAAACGTCTTAACAGGCACAGGAGATGATGTCATGAGAGAGATCCTTTATAGCTTGATCATCGTGCTCTATCTTGGCGGTTGCGGTCTTGATGAGACATCTGAGCGACAAGTCACCCAAGATGATATCATCCATGACTTTGCTATAGAGAGACTGCAAGACGATATCTACTATTTTCCATCAAAAAATACTGATGACAACACAACACACTATCAGCCTTTACGGCGTTTTGACATCATATTTACTGGACATGATATCGATGATGCTTCGGGTGCAGCCAACACTTCGACGCTTGCACGGGCCATCCCCGGAAAATATACCCATCTCTTCTCCTACATAGGTAAAGACTCAGAGGGCTTTGCCTATGCGGTCGAGATGAACACCGATGAGAACCAGAGTCACACTGTCGGGCTCGACGGTCTAAAGGTCGGAGGCCAGCTATACGTCTACTGTATAGGAAGTGATTTTGGTCTAAAAGCATGTCCAAAAGAGGAGTACCATTACGGGCTTGAGACCTATGACTACATGTGGGCAAAAAGCGTTAAGAGTGAGTTAAAAGAGCAGCTAAGGAGCCATGAAGAGCAACTCATGGCTACCATAAAAGATGACCTGCAACGGGCCTATCCGTTTCGACTCCCTTTTGAGCTTGGCCTGGAGGTATTTATCACTAAGACGATAAAGATAGCCGATGATAGTGACCAGCAAGGGGCAGACTGTACCTCCTACTTCACCTCTCTCTTTGAAGAGGTCGCCGGAGTCTGTCTGGAGGATATTCGCCTCGACGCTTCTTCACTTGAGAGCTATTACCTTTATGATCCACTGGGACAAGATGCTATCATACCGGAGAAGTACAACATCTTCACCCAGGAGGGCGATCTCCCTTTTGCGGAGCTATTGAGCGATCTGGGGTACTCCAGACAGGACAATCAGCCCCGGCAGACATCTTGCCAGGATGCACAGATAGTGATGGGCATACCGACACCTGACCGCCTCTTTGCGAGCCCAAGTCTGATCGATATCGAATCGATATCTGAGATCATACAGTAGAGCACCCAAAGTCACACAAGAGTACCATCCGATAAGACCGTAAAAGACTTTTGCACAAACCTGCTATTTAGATCAGTCTCGTCATAGAGCTTTTGCGTGACATAGGCCGGATCGATCATATGGATCGATGTAGTCACCTCATCGACATCGACTTCAAAGAGAATATAACCGTTGTTCAGCGTATCTACCTCCTTAAGGAGAGAGAAGCTCGCATCCTCCTCCACCAGCAGACGATTTGCCTCTTTGAGAAAGGCATCGAAGTCCAGGCTCTCTATGATCTCTTTTAGACCCTCTATCTGCAAGACGATATCGCTCTCCACTATCTTACTATAGAGCATCTCAGCAAATGTGATCGAAGAGATGGAGCTGCCGGTGAACTCCGCCACACCATGATGATCAGTGATGAACGTGGAGTGGATATCTCCGGAGATGATGACACTTCTATTTGCCCGAAGCATCTCCAGCATCTCTCTACGCTTTACCGTAAAACCATCAAACTGATCGACATTGATATAGAACATCGTCCGCAGCTCATCAGGAAGCTGTTCAAAACTACTCAGGTCTATGACCATCGGAGCCATCGAGACAGAACTGGCATAGAACCTCCAAGCAGCATCTGAGGATAACTGCTCCTCTATCCAGTGTTGTTGCTGTGCACCATACACATCATCTGGGCCACGCATGCCCCTGTAGATATCAAATACATCTTTGACCACCATATAGCGGGCTCCGACACCTTCGCTCGCAAAAAGATCAGCCTTACCGAGATGGATATATGCCAGACCCTTCTCAAGTGCCTCATAGGCAGCATCTCCCTCCTCCTCATAGATCAGCGGCCGTTGTGACTCCAAGGAGAGGGCTTCGTTATAAGCTTTGAGCATCTCGTTGGCTACAAAGGCACTTATCTTTCCCGTTATGGTCTGAGAGGCTTTTCTCGAAGCCGATATAAGATCGACTCCCTCGGTAAGATACATCTGGGTCAAGATCTGTATCAAGACCAGCTTATAGGTATCGTGTGGAGCAGAATCGACATCTATGTAAGGACCAAATCGCTCCATGTTTGTCTGGTAGAGTGCCTCACCCCCACTGCCACCGGCAAGACCTGAATAGTACGCTATCAGCTGCTCTCTATCTGCAAAGACCGTTCCGGAAAAAGCATCCTCAGCGATAAGATGGTCTGGTCTATAAGTCCTGTAGTCTGTCAGGATAAGATGTAGGTATGTCCCAAAATGAAAGTCCCGGTAGATGACAGGGTCTCCCTCCTCATCGACTATGATCGTACTTTCAGGGCTCAGCACACCCTCTGCATCAAGCCCCACTTCCAAAGGCATATATTCAAAATAGGCTCGTTGTGAGTTCTGTTTACGCTCAGGGTCCTTCTCATTGCTCTTACCTCCAAAATAGTTGGCACTGGCTCCAAAGCTGTCATCACTGTACTCATGGTCATCCCAGACAGCGATCATAGGAAAACGTTCATGGATACGTTGCAGCATCTCATCACTGCGGTAGAGCTGATAAAGTTGACGGTAGTTATCAAGAGAGCGGGCTGCGTAAAAGACTATACCATCTGCCTCAAGAGTCATCGCTCCATCAAGATCACGGAAACTGACACTCCGTGCTTCATCATCAAGCTGGTAGGTCGGATCACCCGTAGTCTCATAGATGTAATCACCCAGATGCACGATAAAGTCCAAAGAGTCAGACTGCAGCATGTGGGCATAAGTGTTATAGTAGCGTCCGACATAGTCCTGACAGGAGGCAGAGGCAAAAGTGACCTTCTGCATATCTGATGCTGATGGCGCCGTTTTTGTACGTCCGGTCCTGGAGTACTTCTGGGCATAACGAAAACGGTAATAGTAGTAGGTATAGGGTTCCAACTGATCGATCCTGACCTTGATAGAGTTATCAAAGAGTGCATAAGCAGTAAGTGTTTTGTGCTGTACAATATGCTCAAATGCCTCATCAGTAGCGATCTCGACCTCTACTGAGAGATCGACTCCCTGTTGCGCCGGGTCCTCTACCCTGCTCCATAAGACAACACTCTCCTCACGCGGATCACCCGAAGCCACAGACTGTGGGAAATAGTTCAGGACATCCTCACTGTCCGAGCTTCCACCACAGCCACTGAAAAGAGCCGGAGTAAAGAGCGCCCCTGAACCCAGCATCATCAACTTTAATACATCTCTTCGCTTCACCTCTCTCATAAGCATCACCACCTTTACCTGACATCTATCTATTACTATATCTATTTGCTACTGAAAAAGTAAAAGAAGCGTTTTACAATGCGTTATGATGGGGTCATACATGAGAGATGGTAAGATCACAAATATAGAGTAGACTCCAGGATGACTGGAGACTATGAAGAAGCTCAGGAACGCTTTGATCGTAAAAAAAGATCAAACTACTCCCGATGAAGCTATCTAAGCGATAATAGCTGTGACATTATCATCTGTCACATTATCATCACTATCAATATCGGTCACATTCAGGTCTGTCGAATCGATGACAGCTGTGGCATTGTCATCTATCACACTATCCTCACCGCTGTCGATGCCGGTCACATTCTCATCTATTGAATCCATGACGCCTGTCTCATTGATATCTGTCACACCATCGTCATCGCTATCGATCTCGATCACATACTGATTTGTCGATGTGACTCTCCAGACCAACGTACTGTCTTCGCCTACGT
>JAUWRZ010000519.1 GCA_030610325.1 Sulfurimonadaceae bacterium
TATTTTAAAGAACACAGTCCCATGTTGAAAAGATATCTTTTACTCTTATGCCTGATAGCTGCAAGCATACTTACCGCTGTCGAACGCAGTGACTCACACCATCTGATGACCCCTTTACTTCAGGGGAGGAAGAGTGTCGATACCTACTTTGATTCACTTGGGATAGATGATGTCTATACAGGTAGTGTCTGTCGTAAGGGCTGTTCGGGACAACACTGCTGTTATCCGGTCATCAAAAATGCAAAAGAGCAGCTCTTGCAGCGTTATGGCAGCGGACATAGCTTAACGACACTTGCAAGAGGCCGTTATGATGACGCGGCGTACCTGCTATATAGGCACAGCTACTCTATTGGGGATGACTACTACAGTAAGACCTACCTTATCGATGCGACGGGAAAACGTTATGTCGTCCCTGCATTTAGAAATAGATCTGCTCTGGCGATAAGGATCTCCAGAGAACGTCATATCGTTCAGGTCTTTAGTGATGGTCTCTATAAAGATGGAAGACTTCAAGCCGGAGCCAAAGGGCTTGTATCAGCAAAGATCTCTAATGATCCGGAAGGAGACCTTGCTATTGTCGCCGTTGATGAGTATCGCAGTGTGATGGTCTCAAATATGCGGCGATGGAAGTATGCGAACATCATACTCTCTGAACATAGTGATACCGGTGGGATCCTGGCGGTCTATCCCAAAGATGCTGATGTACTTTATCTTAGTGTCTATAATCGTATCAACGTCTACAACAAAGGACTTATGGGAGCGGTAGTCGACTTTAAAGAGGATGAGGTCCATTCCGGATGGATCGTCAACTCCTCTGCAGCGAACATCGGCTTTGATCCCGAGATATATCTTGATAGTGGTAACGTGATAGTCGCCAGTCAAAACAGTTCTGCCCGTGAGCATGTGTATCAGGAGATACCTGAACCGCTTTTTCAGACCATCGACAGCTATACTCCACAGCATACCATCGGTTTTGAGAACGAACTTTTTATGGGCTTTCTTGCCGGGGTACGTCTCTCAAAGCTCTCCTGGGTCGCCTCGTCCAAAGTAGAACCAGACAGTGTGAAGTATGCGGAAGTCGATTATGATATCGGCGACTCTCTATATAGAAGTCTCTACCTCGAGGGGAAGATCGGCAGTGTCGATCTTGCCATCACTTACCTGCGAGGAGAAGCGCAGGAGAAAGGCGGTCTGACCTCCAAGGCCAGCAAAGCTTTGGACTTTGTCATCGACTTCAACCAGCTCTTCTCTCCTTCAAGCACACTGCGTGTAAAGCTGAGTGATGCAGATGTCAATGGCATAGCTACCTTTCATACGGACTTTGATGGACTCTCCCTGACCCCTGATGGTACGCAGAAAGAGTTCTCATCCAAACTAAAAAGGTTCAGTGTACTCAATATGATGGAGCGCGGATGGTACTTTGGCGGAGAGTACAGTAGTCACATCACCCCTTCGGCTGTCGGTTTCTCCAATAGTTCCAAAAACATTGAACGTGTAGCTCTGGATGATGCGTTTGAGATAAAGACCTATGAATTTGTCTTTGGTTATGATGAGATCTCCTATGCTAGACGTTACGAGACCGATATGTCCCGTTTTTATATCCAGGCGATGGGTGGGATCGGAGTGGGCGTCTATGACCTCTCATCGCAGACAGAGCGTGAGGTCGAGAGTAGTACCGGTAAGTCTATCGATGA
>JAUWRZ010000487.1 GCA_030610325.1 Sulfurimonadaceae bacterium
GTAAAAGACAGTACCGTTTACATCGAACTTATAGGTACTTGTCAAGGCTGTGCGATGAGTCTGATGACTACAAAGATGGTCGTCCAAAAAGAGCTTAGAAAGCTCATCCACCCGGAGTTGAACATAGTCAACAACGATGGCACTCCGGAAAACACTCCTCCAGAAGGTCTTGTCAAAGCGCCTGAACCTAAACCTGAACCTGTGATAGAGCAGGGGTCGAATGAGGGCTGGATAGAGAAGATCAAGCGTATCTTTTAAGGTCATCCTCTCCACTTACCTATGTTTGGTCTGTATATCATAGGTGCTCTACGGCCCTTGGTATTGATAGTTTGTAGGAGCATTAACTACTCGAATAAGACTTCTTCACAACCTTTTCCATCTCGATTAGATAGCTTCCTGACTATAGATGTATGACGCTATAAGCGCGCATCCACTTTTATCTACATGGTGTGCAATGTCTCTACCTATCGTACAGAAATGTTTACACTTTGTCCGTGAATGGAACAAGCGTATAGGCTTGTAGTATAGGGGGCAACAGGATTAAGGCTTTTATGAGATGTATAGAAATATCATGTGAGTTATAATAATCAAGCACTTTATCGAATGAAAGATGTAATTGAATAATGACGACTAAAATAAAGACCATGATCTTAAACGGTGAAGGTCTGACAGTAGAGTTCAAAGAGTCTAGGTCTAAACTAAACAGAGACGTCTATGAGACAGTATGTGCATTTTTAAACCGCGATGGTGGTGATATCCTACTGGGTGTCGCTGATGATGGTACGATCGTCGGAGTGGATGAAGATAAGATAGAAGATCTGAAAAAAGACTTTTTGACAGTAGTCAATAATCCCCAAAAACTAAATCCTCCTTCTTATCTGAGCGCAGATATCGTTGAGGTCGATGCCAAAAAAATACTTCACATCTTTATCCCTCCCAGTTCCGCAGTCCACAGTCTCAATGGAAGGATCTTCGATAGGAACGGTGACGGAGACTTTAATATCACAGGCAGACATTCCCAAATATCGAACCTCTACCTTAGGAAACAGAAAAGCTATAGTGAAAATGAGATCTTTCCCTTTGCCTCACTAGAAGATCTGCGGAGTGACTTACTTGAAAAAGTGCGTATCAGAGCCAAGAATGAGAATAGTGGGACACATCCTTGGATGGATATGGATGATATGACACTGCTTAAAAGTGCCGGACTCTATAAAAAAGATATCTCAACGGGTAAAGAGGGTATTACTTTAGCTGGTATTTTACTTTTTGGAAAAGATGAGACCATACAGAGTGCTTTACCACATCATAGAACCGATGCCATTTTGAGAAAAATAGACCTTGACAGATATGATGACAGGGATGATATAAGGACAAACCTGCTGGAGAGCTATGAGCGACTTACCCAATTTGTGGCTAAACATCTTAATGATCCATTTTATCTTGAAGGTACAGTACGAGTAAGTCTTAGAAACAAGATCTTTCGTGAAGCAATAGCCAGCATACTCATCCATAGAGAGTTCAGTAGTGCCTACACCGCTAAGATGATCATTCAAAAAGATAAAGTCGTATTTGAAAATGCCAATAAGGCACATGGTTTTGGAGAGATAGATCCTGATGACTTTATGCCCTTCACAAAAAATCCAGCCATTGCCAAAGTATTTAGAGAGATAGGCTATGCCGAAGAGTTGGGAAGTGGTGTTAAAAATCTCTACAAGTACTCGAGACTTTATGGTGGCAGTGATCCCAAACTCGTGGAAGATGATATCTTTACTACGACTATATCTTTAGAAGAATTTCCTGCGCAAGTCGAGCACCCCCTAATTACTGAGCAAGCACCCCCTAAGTACCCCCTAAGTACCCCTCAAGATGAAAGAACAAAAGCGATCTTAGAGTATTGTCAGACCCCAAGAAGTACTCAAGAGATCATGGGGCTTACCGATTTAAAAGATAAGAAGTATTTTAGAACAGCTATTTTAAACCATTTGATCGAGAAGAAGCTGTTAGTACTGACGATCCCAGACAGACCAAATAGCCCAAAACAGAAGTATGTCGCAAC
>JAUWRZ010000358.1 GCA_030610325.1 Sulfurimonadaceae bacterium
AAAGATCACTGCCTGGTTTATACATCTGGCCATCTTTCTACCCGTTAAAGTGAAAGGTAAGGAAGACCCTGATGCTCAGATGTTTCTCTTAAATCATGAAAGT
Organism: Sulfurimonadaceae bacterium; assembly: GCA_030610325.1. Lineage (GTDB taxonomy): Bacteria > Campylobacterota > Campylobacteria > Campylobacterales > Sulfurimonadaceae > BB26. The sequence goes on from JAUWRZ010000358.1 coordinate 104, forward strand.
GATATAGATATTGGCCTAACAGAGACCATGACCAAAAGAGATCTTGCCTGGGTCGCTAAAAAAGAGCTCTTCGATGTCCCGTTTTATGGACTTCTTCTCAAACTTCCTGATGACATCCCAATCGAACGTGAAAGTAAAAGCTCACTGCTTAAACTACTTAAAGATACTAAAAAACGACTCGATGATGGTCGAGTCATCACCATATTTCCAGAAGGGACACGCTCTGTCGGGAAGAAGATGCGGACCTTTAAACCTGGTGCAAAGATCGTCGCTGACAAATACAAACTCCGTGTCCAGCCCATCGTCCTTGTAAACACATCGTTTTACTACAACATAAAGAAGTACCACTACAGACCTGGACGGATCACTGCAGTCTACCTCGATGCTTTCGATGCCGAGAAGGATAATAAGGAGTGGTTGAAAGAGCTACAGATAAAGATGCAAAAAGTATATGATGATGAGCTGGCAGACGTTACTCGCCATAGGTAGTGGCGGTTTTATAGGCGCTGTCCTTCGCGCTTATCTTAACGGTCTCATCTCACACAAAGTCCCGCATGACCTTCCTTATGGCACACTTGGCGTGAATCTTTTAGGTAGTCTTATCATGGGCATACTGGTCGCATACTTCATGTACACCACCCTCTTTCCCATACATGTGAAGTCTTTTCTATCTACCGGTATTCTTGGAGCCCTGACGACCTACTCCACCTTTGCCATCGAGAGTGTACTACTCTTACAAGGCGGTAGCATCATGCTTGCAGCCTTAAACATGTCACTCAACGTCTTTGGGACTGTTTTGATGGCTGGTATTGGCTATTGGAGTGCATCATCACTTTTAAGATAGATATGTCTAAAGATACTGATCATCGATCAGATCTTGATGATATCATCCGCGCACCACTCTGCCAGCGGCATCTCGTGGGTGATAAGCAACATCGCCATCGTATCAAGGTGACGAAGCAGCATCTGCATCACTTCAAGCTGGATGATGTTATCCAGTGCTGAAGTAGGTTCATCCAGCAGCAGGATATCGGGCTTCATCAGAAGTGCCCTCAAGATAGAGCAACGTTGTAGTTGTCCACCGGAGAGTTCATGGGGATGACTATCAAGAAGGATTCGTTCAAGCTCCATCTCTTTAAGGTAGTGATCCATCCCCTCAAGCGGTGCGACATCACTTATCTGATCGACGATAGAGTAACTTGGGTGAAATGAGCTGTAGGGGTCTTGAAATACCTGGGATACACTCAGTACCTCGACACTGCCCGCGAGTGGCTTCAAGTTACCCAGTATCAGTTCAAACAGCGTACTTTTTCCCGCTCCACTCTCACCGACTATGGCTTTTATCTCACCTCTCTCAAGCGTCAGAGAGAAGTCCTTATAAAGAAGCTTATCCTTCTCAAAACCGAAATCAAGTCCGGAGACACTCAGAACGCGACTCAACGTGTCTGACCACTGCCATAGATCTTAAACTTATAGGTCGTCAGACCCTCAATGCCCATCGGTCCGCGAGCATGGAGTTTGTTGGTACTGATACCGACCTCTGCACCAAAACCAAAGACACCGCCATCCGTAAAACGTGTCGATGCATTGACATAGACTGCTGCTGCATCGATGCTGTTAAGAAATCGTTCTGCTGCTGTGATATCCTCAGTAATGATTGATTCAGAGTGTCCGGAACCGTAACGAACAATATGGTCGATCGCACCATCCACACCCTCGACTACCTTGATATTTAGGATGTTAGCCAGATACTCGGTATCAAAGTCCTCATCAGTTGCATGAGCTACATCGATGATGGCCTGGACCTCATCACTCCCTTTTAACTGCGTATGTGCCGCATCAAAGGCACTTTTTAGTTGCGGCAATGCAGTCGCTGCTATCGCTTTGTCCACGAGTAGTGTCTCCATAGAGTTACAGACACCCGGACGTTGTACTTTCGCATTGATAGCGATTGCGATCGCGTTGTCGAGGATAGCCGCTTTATCTATGTAGGTGTGGCACTGCCCTTTATCATGTTTTACTACCGGGACAGAAGCGTTCTCACTTACATACCGTATGAGTCCGGCACCACCGCGTGGGACGATAAGATCTACGTACTTATCCATCCGAATCAATTTGGAGACACCTTCTCTTGAGGAGTCCGGAAGAAGTGAGATAAGTGACTCCGGCAGATCGTTCTTTTTCAAGACTGCCTGCAGTACATCTGCTATCGCTACATTTGACGACTCGGCTTCCTTGCCCCCTTTAAGGACACAGACATTAGAACTTTTAAAACATAGCGCTGCTGTGTCTGAGGTGACATTTGGTCGTGACTCATAGATGATGCCGATGACACCGATAGGGACAGAGACCTTCTCGATCTTAAGGTCCTCATCTGTCACCCATCCATCAAGTACACGGCCCACAGGCTCTTTAAGCGCTGCTATCTCTTCGACTGCGACAGCCATACCTTCGATGCGTGACTCATCGAGAAGAAGACGGTCTTTGAGTGCCGAACTGAGATCATTGATCTCTGCCTCTCGCATATCTTTTGCGTTCTCCTCGATGATAGCCATCGTATTTGCACGTAAAGCGTCCGCCATCTCCCGTAAGATACGCTTTTTCTCTGCACCACTTATCTGAGCCAGTACACGGCTGCCCTGCTTCGCTGTTGCTAAAAACTGTTCCATGATCCACCTGTTTATATTTATATGAATATTTCTAAAAGTCTTATAGGGCACTTCTAAAGACCCTGAGTATCGTCAGCGTTGCATACATTTTCGTGATCAAGGCAGATCTTTGCTAGCGTAGCAGCGCTACGGTGGCAAGGTTCTAACGCAGACTCACGGATATGTATGCAATGCCCTTTGGGAGGGCAAGAGAAGCACGATCTTTCTTCCTTTGTCTTTTTGAATTAGCTACGGCTAGTCCTACAAAGAAAAAGAAAAAAATAT
>JAUWRZ010000537.1 GCA_030610325.1 Sulfurimonadaceae bacterium
ATCCCCCTGATCATCACCAGTGCTGGCATCATCCTGGCTGCATGGCAAAATGGTTCGTCGTTCTTTATCAGACCAGACTGGTATGCGCTCTCTTTGAAGTTCACCATCTACCTTTTCAGTGCGTTTGCACAGGATATCCTCTTCTTCTCGTTCGTCCTAGTTCGACTAAAAGACCTCATCAGTCTTGGTTCAGATACCATGAAGAACATCGTAGTCATCACACTTTTCGCGACCTTATTTGCCCTTTACCATCTGCCCAACATCCCATTGATGGTCTTGAGCTTCTTTTTTGCACTCTTCTTGGGACAGCTGTTCTATAAGATTCCAAACCTCTATGTAATAGTGATAGCCCATGCACTGCTAGGTACACTTCTTCACCGGGTCTTTGAACTACACATGAAGGTAGGTCTCTTTTATGGCATAGAATCACAACAGTCGTTTCTGATGCGAAACCTGATTCCCATCGTCAATGAAATAATCGACAACCGATGGTGATCTCTTTTCAATAGTAGACTCGATCACATAAGGTGTCTATCCAATGATACTCTAAAGCTTTTTGTGGTGAACAGACTATTTAGCTCTTCACTATCATAGAGCTTTTGTGTGACATATTCCGGGTCTATCATATGGACCGATACCCTTATCTCATCGGCATCGACTTCCAAGATGGTATATCCGTTGTTCAGAGTATTGACCTCTTTAAGAACAGAGAAACGCTCATCTTCTTCTACCAGCAGAGTATTTGCCGCTTTGAGAAAGGCGTCAAGATCAAGACTCTCTATGATCTCTTTGAGACCATCGACCTGTAATACTGCCTCACTCTCGAGCATCTTGGTAAAGAGCATCTCGGCAAAGGTAATCGAAGAGATGGAGCTTCCGGTAAACTCCGCCACCCCATGATGATCCGTGATGAAGGTAGAGTGGATGTCCCCTGAGATGATGACACTCCGGTTCATCCGAAGTGTCTCGAGTAGCTCTTCTCTTTTTTTCGTAAAGCCGTCAAACTGGTCGACATTGATATAGAACATCGTCCTGAGCTCAGCAGGAAGCTCTTCAAAACCACTCAGATCGACGATCATCGGTGCCATCGAGACTGAACTGGCGTAGACCCGCCAGACAGCGTCTGAAGCTAAACGTTCATCTATCCAGCGCTGCTGTTCATCACCATAAACATCATCAGGACCACTTATGCTTCTATAGATGTCAAATACCTCTTTGACGACCATATAGCGAGAGTCTATGCCTTCAGCTGCAAACAGATCGGCCTTCCCAAGATGAGAGAAATGGGGACAGTCGCCACGTTAAAAGTTACTGAAAGTGTTACTAATAGTGACTTTTATTGGGCATATCTAAGAGAAATGGGGACGAGGCTGAATAAATATTTTCGCTCTGTGCCCATTAATGGTTGAAGATTTTTGAGAGCTTTAGACCGTGTTAAGACCAGACCCAGATGTAAGTCGGAGCCCCTAGATGCCGTCCAATTGTCATCTATCAATGACCTTTGCATTCATGA
>JAUWRZ010000161.1 GCA_030610325.1 Sulfurimonadaceae bacterium
AAAGAAGGTAAGAAGACGATCATTGACAGTAAGATGGCTCCTTGTATGTGTCTCATGCTCCCCATCGCACCCTCTTCTCCCTTTTTGATATCTTTGCTGACCCTTTCTCATAAAAAGTCAGCAAAAAGACCCTTGTAACAGTATATCGACGTTATTTTAATATTATTTAACATAATTAACCTTTTGTAAATTTATATTATAATGCTTACGGCCTTTATAAATAATAAAATTTAACAACTCTATTTATCACTGTCAAACGACTTCTCAACGATTCTTCAGCAGATCAATAAGAGAAAAGATCATCTAGAGTAGAAGTGCTTTAAGAACAGTTGATTAAGGTTTAGTGCCAACTGCTCTCCAATAGGCAAAGAGCCATGATCCAGGCGGACATAGACACGACCACCTATCTGTCCAGGGTCCACATCTTCAGGCAGACTCAGATCTACTTGAAACACGGGTTTAAGTAACCTTCTACCACTCTTATCAGCAGGGTCGATAGCAAGAGTACCTCCCCCTGCCGTTCCCAGAGCCGAACTGGGGATAGTGCTCGTCGCCTGAGGAGTCTGTCGTACGATCGAACTCTCAAAAGTGCTCCCCAACTTATCTGCCAACAGACACTCAGCCGTGGTCTCATAACTCTCCAAAAGTCCAATACGTGACTGAGGCACGACCGTCTTGATGATAAGATTGTCATGATCTATGATATGTCCCAGGAGTTCACCCTGACGTACATACCGACCTACCGGGTTTCCAGCGCTTGCTGAGACGAACCGTCCATCGATATGACTGGAGACAGTCAGTTGTACGATCTGTTCCGACACCCAGTCGAACTCTGTCTCGACAGAGCGAAAGTCATCCTTAAGCATCGCCGTCTTGACCCTATCTCTGCTCCACTGCTCCATGATCTGAGCGTTCAACTCATCGAGTCTTGAGCGTAACTCCTGATGACGTGCCATCAACTCAGGGTCTTCAAGCTGCCATATGGGCTGATCTTTTTTGACCTCGGCCCCCGACTCTACCTTAGAGCTTGTGACAAAACCCGAACTACCTGCTATGACCTGACTTCCACTGTTCGTCCACATCACACCTTGCGTATAGGTGATGGTCGGTACCGGTATGGACAAAAAAGCGATAGTCGTCAGTGACGCTATGATGATAAGACCTACGCCCCGTCTTCGACGAGGTGCGACCATCTCATCTACAAGCAGGAAGTGGACACCTTTTACCAAAGGGACTATCAGCTGCATCGTCACTACCCAGACAGCCAAAGCCGTCCCGATCACTAAAAAACTATCGGCCAGATAGAGTGTGATACCCAGCATGATAAAGAGACGGTAGATAGGAGCTACAAAGCCATAGAAGAGGAACCATCCCAGCTCACCATCAGCTGTGACAGGAGTACGCAGATGTTCGATCTTCAGAAGATACTTCTGTATCAGGTAGTAGTAGTAACGTTTAGCCCGTGTTGCCAAGTTGGGGATCTCAAGCCAATCCTCAAACACAAAATAGCCGTCATAGCGTAACAGCGGGTTACCATTGAACAGCAGTGTGGAGAGTGTCGCTATAAGCATGACGTTCAGTGCGGCATCTTTGACTATGCCAGGCTCTACCGCCAGCCAGAGAAGCAGCGCCAGTGCAGCCAAGAAGAGCTCCACAAAGATACCGGCCGAACCTACGACCATCCGTCGCCACTTGTCTCTAAAGCTCCATGACGCAGTAGCATCGACATAAGGCACCGGCATGAACATCAATAAGTTGACACCGGTCTCATGCACCTCCGCACCCCACGCCTTTAGCGCTAGACCATGACCAAGTTCATGCAGGGCTTTGACCAGGGGGTAGATAAACCACAAGGCGACAAGTTGGGTAGGAGAGAGCTCTATGAGCGCAATATCACTTATCAACTCATCGGCATGAGCCAAGCCCAGAAAGAGTGCCAGGAAAATGATCAGGGACCAGGACCAGAACCCAGCTTTGGTAAAAATAGCTCTGGCGTATGGTGTCAGCTTGTTCAGTAGCCGATCAGGGTCGAATAACGGTATTTTGATCGACAATGGGTTCATCAAAGAGCGCTGACGCCGTCTGCGCTGTTGACTCTTATACTGTCGGAAGACATCCTGAGCGTTGATGGGCAGTCCATCTCTGAGTACTTCAGCAGAATTTAGCTGACCTATTAGCGCACCCACCTCATCCTGGCTTAGTGGCTCCCGGGTCTCCTCCTCGTTGGCATGCTCTAAGATCTCTTCGAGTGTCAGATCACCATCAAGACGACCCAAAACAGCATAAGCACGTTCGTTAAGTCGCATATACTGCGCTGCAGACTGATCATGCAGCACATACCAACGCTCCCCACGGTAGACTTGCGGGTAGAGCTGCACATCACCACGTAATCGGGGACGCAGCTGAGCTATATGTTCCCATAGTGACTGTTCATCTGTCTGCATTGCCACGACCTCCTAGAGTCCTATGGACCAGAGCCACAGACGCAGCCTCTCGATCAACGTATGGGTCCATACCCACAAGAGACTACCCTCTCCGACCTCTACTCTGGCGATGCCCTGCATACCCGGTCGAAGCGGAGTCTCATCGATGACAGAGATAGTCGCTTCGACACGAAAGTAGTTACCCCCGTTTTCCACAGCAGCCACAGGAGTGATCCGAACGATCGTAATAGCGATAGCATCATACGGAAGACCCACCAGACGCAGTGTCCCTGTCTGACCGATCTCAAGCTGTGAGACATCATGTTCATCCACACTCATAGCCACACGATAGTCTCCTTCACGTGCTATCTCAAATAATTGCTCACCTTTCTCAACAGGGGCGCCCAGTGACTGACTAAGATCGCCCGATACGACGATACCGGAGAACGGGGCATGCAGTCGGCTTCGATTGAGCTTCTCATCGACAAGACCCAACTGGGCATCGACTTGTGCGATCTGAGCTGACAATATGCTTACTTTAGCCCGTTCACGCAGAGCCAACGCCTCATGATACTCTTTAGTGATCTTAGCACGTTCACTACTTAGTTTCTTGTGCTCAAGATCAAGATCACGCTCATCCAGGGTCACTAATAACTGACCAGCTTCGACCCTGTCACCCGCACGGATCTCAGCCGTTTTCACAAAACCCCTTTGCGGAGCGACGATGACTTGCTGGATGGCACCTTCGAGTGAGGAGCGGGCATAGACATCATACTCCGTCTTAAAGATACTCAAGACAGTCAACACCACGATCAGGCCCAATGCAAATAACTTCGTAGATAACTGTCCAGCCCCTAAAAGATTACCGGCTCTCTTCTTGAGCCCCCGAAAAAAATGCGTGCCAAGTGAGTCCTCGTCTCGTAGTTTCAATGCAAATACCGGACCTAAGAGATCCACAGCATGCCCGATCGTCGTCACCTCTTTATCGGTAAAGGGTCTGTTTCTCGGATGAAGCAGTAAGATAGCCCCGATAGGCTCTGAGGCATTGAACATAGGGATCGTAAGGACCGTAGCGTTCTCATTCGCCGCAGCCAGAGCCTGATGCTTCTGCGTCACTGTAGTCGAGACTTCATCAAGCTGTGAATAGTGAATGCTCTCTCTTTGGTCGATAGACTCCTCCATCGCGGCTTCCATCTCACGTACACTACTCGAACGGTGATCAAAACGCAACTGCTGCGAGAGTGCCGACATATGTATCTGCAGACCTTTCGTCAGGCCTATTGCGACACGTTGACACTCAAGCTGTTGTGCCAGCAGATCACAGACATGATAACCAGCAACAGGTACAGGTACATCCTGCAGAGCCGACTTTACCAGAAGGTTTACCAGTGGGTCTAGCTGACTCTGCTCCTCATACGCATCACTCAACGTCGATTCGAGCCAGGCAGTACCCCATTGAAACAGCTGCTGGACTACCTGCTTTTGCTCCTCAGAACGTACAGACTGTAAAAACACCATAGCTCCGACGACTTCATCATCATGACGAAGCGGCAGTGTCGTCAGATCACAGACTGCACCATCTGCCTCGGAAGGACAAGCTACCTTGGCCGTGACAGAGTCTCGTCCGGCCATCACATCAAGTGCGAGGGTATGCAGTCGTTCAGTCGTACTGTCACTCATCTTCTCCGGCCAGGCGGCCAAAAGATCCAGCTCGTCACTGGAACTACTGCCATTGACAAAGAGTGCTCCAGCTTTGACACCTGAGACCATATTACATTGCCACGTCAACCAACGCGATACTACCGGCATAAAAGCCTTAAAGGAGATATTTCCGTCTGTTGTTTCCAAAGGAGCCTTGATCACATCTTCCCTTTATGATGATTGCAGATCGAACTACAAAAAGTGCGATCCTAGGACATATCGTCAATCACGAAGAATACTTAAATATAACATTATAGTTTGACGTGCTGTCAATAGCGTCAGGTTGTAGCTGTCTGAATCAAGGGAGGGGGAAATGACATCGAGGAGAGGTCAGTAGTCTGATGAGGATCTCTACACCAAAAAGTGTTTTAGAACTGGAGCCTATCAGACTCCGGATGGACTATTCGTTGATGAGGGACTTGATGTTTTGTGCCATAGAACAGCACTGATCTATCTTCTGTCTATGCGTCAGACTCTCTTGCAGTAAGATATCTATAAAAGCCGAACCGACGATGACACCATCGACACCTTTTATCTTCTCTTTTGCCGTCTTCTCATTAACACCAAAACCGACAAAGATAGAGGTGTCAGAGTAGCTCCTTATGGAGTCAATACTCTGCTTAAGGTCTTCTGACTGGCCTGAGCCGGTAATACCAGCGTAGGCTACAAGGTAGATGAACTTCTGTGCATCGGTGACGACCTCTTTGATGCGTTCGTCAGAATCTGTCGGTGCGACAAAACTGATATTTGCCATACCGTTCTCACGAAACGACCCGCTGTACTTGATGGCTTCTTCATGAGGGACATCCGGGATGATCAGCCCCGAGACACCAAGCCTTGCTGCTTCACTGAGCAGCTCTTCCATGCCGTACTGGTAAAACGGGTTAAAATAACCCATCCACAAGGTATCTACTTTTTTAGCGATCTGATCAGATATCTCGAGGATGTCCGCAAAACGAAAACCCTGCTCAAGGGAGAGAAAATTAGCCTTTTCGATCACAGGGCCATCCGCCACAGGATCAGAGAAAGGTACGCCAAGTTCTATGCTGTCCACCCCGCTCTCGCCAAGTGCCGATGCCAGATCGACACTAAATGCTTTATCGGGATAGCCCGAGGTAATATATGCTACGAGTTGCTTCAAACAGTCTCCATATCGGGAAGTCTTAAAATTGAGAATTGTATCTTGGTGAGTTCATTGTCTGACTTAAGGTCATCTTGCCACTGCAAAGAGATATCGTTGATGGCAAGCAGCCAGTTCACGACATCATCATTTGCCGGACCGGGATAAGAACGAAGTTGTTCAAGGGCGTCTTCGACAAGTGTCGAAAGTCGCACCATAGGCTCTATCTGCAAAAACCCTGCAGCAGACTTGATGTTGTGGAAGATCCGGAACAGCTCTTCAAGACTGCGAGTGTAACGCTGCTCACTGCCAAGGTCTACTATCAGCCCTTCCATCACTTCGATCATCATCGCATAATGGTCTAAAAACTCATCTACGATCTCAAAATCGAAATTTTCTTCCAACTCACGTCTTATACCCATGCTACAAAACTCCTCATTC
>JAUWRZ010000235.1 GCA_030610325.1 Sulfurimonadaceae bacterium
CGGCAGCACTGTATTTCTGATCACTCTGAGCCAGAGATGACTGGAGTCGCTCAAGCGATCATAGGAAGACCAGGCATGCTCCTGCGTGTCAATGCGACAGGGTAGTCACGAGCTTCACACAGTGACTCTGCCTGCTTACTGATAGCTTTTGTATCCAGCGCTCGCATCGTTGAATGATCTCTGCTCTTATACATCTTCTCATCTACATAACCTAAAGTGATCAGTTGCTTTGTGATCGTATCTGCCATCGTCAGTACGGAGGAGGCTTTGACGATCTCACACCGTGCATAATGCTCATCGACAAATGAGACATTGGCTGCTCGCAGATCGGCGTCAAGACCAGGGATCTGCTGCGCACCATACAGAGGCTTTGACACGACCTTTGCACTATCAAAAGCAGGGATGTATTGTGCGAGATGACCGATAGCCGATTCACTTCGGTTCTTTACATCGGTTGGGTCCCACGCTTTCTCTATCTTCTCTATGAACTTTGTCTTTAGTTGTGGCTGAGCATCTTCTTGTGAACTTTTGACAAGTCCATCTTCAAATAGCGTTATCTCTTTTGTCATGCCATGAAGTTGAAAATAGCCTCCAGGGTAGGGTGTGAACTGAGCCATACCCTTAGGCGTACCACGTTCACCATAGAAGATCACTTCCGGCCAGACACTATCACAGCCTTCCCACTGGCTCACATAGGCAGCTTTGAACTCTACGAACCTCTCTCGCTCAAAACCAAGCATATTATCGAGATCACCGGTCCTAAAGCCCGCAGCATTGATGAGAAAGTCAAAAGAGTCCTCTTTGACAGTGCCTTCATGTCGATACTTCACAAGCCAGCTCTCATCCTTCTCAGACTTGGTAAGACCTGTCACTTTATGCTCTAACAAGACCTGACAGTTCTCTTTCTCTTCCAAAGTGAGTGTCGCGCTTGAGGCGAGACGAAAGAGGTTCAACCCATACTCCTGGACCATGATAAGCGGAAACTGTACTTTGTCAAGATCGATGTTCTTAGCGACCGGGATCATCCAGTGGTCTAGCTGTGTCGGCTTGTTCACGACCTCTTCTCTTTTGAGTGCTTCTACCTCTTCACGCCCATACAGTCTGAAATAATCACTGCTATCACCTAAGACCCTGTTTCCAGAATCGAGCGCTATCAACGCGGCATATTCAGCCTGAAGCATATTTAGACGAGAGTAGAGCTCCTCCGGTGAACCACTATCATCAGTGGGTACCGCGATCACAGTAGGCCGGTGATCGATGGCGTCTGGATAGAAACGAATGAGGTCTATGGACTCTTTAAGCAAAGTCACACACTGCTGGTCAGATATCTCACGGTAGAGATTACCACCTGCATGAAGATGACAGACCGGCGGTCCGTTGACCAGACTGGTACCTTTCTCAAAAAGCGTGACATCCAGACCGATCTCACTCAGATATAGGGCGATGGTGGAACCGGCGATGCCACCTCCTACGACCGCTATCTTGGCCTGGGACGACACCTCTTTAGACATGGGGCTGATCCCTCTCACCTAAAAGTGTGGTGATCTCAGAGAAGTCATCCACCACACTATCCGGTTCGTAGACACTTATCGCTTCCCCATAGTTATAGCCATACGTGACTCCTATACTTTGCATCCCTGCTGCATTGGCAGCCAGTATATCATTCTTGGAATCACCTACCATCACACACTCCGAGATGGAGACATCCAGATGTTCACAGACATGAAGCAGAGGCATCGGGTCTGGTTTTCGCTTGGCCAGACTGTCACCCCAGATGCAGAGTTCAAACAGATCTGCCAGCTCCAGACCTTCTAGCAAAGGCGCTATGAAGTCAAAAGGTTTGTTTGTGACAAGTGCCAGACGATAGCCCTTTGACTTCAGGTCTTTAAGCGTAGTCGGGACATTAGGGTAGGGAAGTGTCCTGACACTCAGGTTTTGTGCATAATACTCCAAGAAGGTGGCTAATGCTTCTGCTATCAGGGCAGGGTCTATAGACTCATCTATCACACTCTTACCAGAGAGGCCGCGTTTGACCAATACCTGCGCACCGTTACCGACCCAACCGCGTATGAGCTCGTCATCAAAGGTCTCACGTCCTAAAGTCTTTAACATATGGTTCACTGCCGATGCCAGATCTGGTGCACTGTCGACAAGTGTACCATCAAGATCGAACAGTATTACTTTTTTATTATTGAATATCAAATGTAAAGCCTTATTATTGCGGTATATATAATTGTTATTTGTCGGAATTATACATCATTTATTTAAAAAGGTCTGTGAAGAGAGTTCGTAGGGTGATGATCTAAAGTAAAGTGATGGGTCGCCACCCTAAAGGAGAGTGAAGCATGCTCGACAGTACTCAGCTGTACTGTCTGACCAAGATCACTGTATCTCCCATCGGTATAAATACAGGGAAGCTATAGCTGCTATTTCAGATATTTCGTCATATCCACAGCGCCTTCACCGGTATAGATCGGTGGTTTTTTAGCTTTGGACTTCGCTTTTATCTTTTGCTCCTGATCTCTCGTCATCGATCCTGCCAGCGCTAAGAAGTCTACTCTACACTTTACGATCTCCTCTTCAGCAAACGAATGGTCCACACAACGTTTGACCTGTGACACCTTCTCAAGTATAGCACTCTTAGTCAGTTTCGTCTCATTGGCTTTCATCGCCTTGAAGTCGACCTTCTCTTTAAGGAGATCATCATAGGTGTACATCGTAAAGGCCATCGCCTTGATCTGTGAAGCCAGCTTGGGCATACTTTCAGCATCGGCTTCTTTTATACTCTTCTTGAGTCTATCAAGTGTCCTTACACTGAGTCTTTTTTGAAAGATGAACTCATCGCTTGGCTCATCAAATCCCGGGGTGATAGTCTCACTATAGATATCAGCCGCCATCGCATCCGTATCTACACCCAGATTGACTTCTGCTATCATAAGTTCTTTCATCGGGCCGCCTTGACCGTTTTTGTAGCCATCAAGCGCTGCTTTTATCTCTTTTTCGGACATGCCTTTTACTATCTTACTTACACCCAGTGCTTTGAGTTCAAAATCAACACCATGGCATGAGACACATCTATCCATATCTGCCATAAGGAGCATTGGCGCCACCATCAAAGTACCAAGAGCTATAGTCACTATTTTTTTCATCTGTCACCTTTTTGTTTTAGGGGATGATAGCACTTTTGTATTAATAGGCTGTTACTATCTCATAGCAAGTCATCACCAGAAAGTAAGATGTGTAAGGTTGACAGTTGGAGGCTATGTTGTCAAAAATGTAAGTATTATCTAAGGGTGAAGAGGTGATGATCAATAGTGAGGAGAGCCCTCACTTTTGATGACTACACTGAGAGTGTTGTCGTCCAGATACCGTGTAGGTTACAACCTGCTTTTGCTTTGAGTGTCTTGACGTTATCAAGCTTGACTGCAAATGAAGCCGCACCACGTGAGATCTCTGGCTCAAGGATGTTTTTACCTACGAGTTTATCATCAGCATAGAGTTCAATAAAATCTATCCAGTGATCTGGCGTACTTGGATGGATGATCCCGCCTTGACCGACTGTGATCTCTACAAGAGTATAACCGTTGGCATCTTTCTCTTTGAGTGTCACCAGGGGAGAGTGCTTGAGTTCACCTTTATCCATCTTCGCTGAGTCTTTTGGACTCATCTCAATACGATTCATATGCTCTTCTAACATCTTAGCTTCACTACCTACTGCTGCCAGGACTGCTGCCACACCAGCCACTTTTAATGCTTCTCTTCTGTTCATATATTTTCCTTTGAAAATTAATATCGTTTAAAACTCATCAGATAGTATCAGATATTCCATAAAGGCGAGGCGAGGCCGATCTCCTCCAGGAGGCATCTTAATAATAAACAAAAGAAAAGGGTCTGATGGCTTTAGATGAAGAGATGATGATAAAGGCCCTTCTCATAGCTCTTACCAAAAAGCTTGGGATCAAACACTGTTTTGGCTTGAGAACTGTAGCAAATATTTTCAAGTAAACGTTGAACTGCCTATAAATAGTGTAGGGGTGAATACTATTTTAATCATTATCTTGTAAAATACCTCTTATGAAACTTATTATACTTATACTGATCCTTATCACATCACTTTATAGTTCTGATCTAGACTGGCTACATGACTACGATAAAGCTCTACAAGAAGCTAAAAAAGAGCAAAAAGATGTCTATCTTTTTGTAGGTGCGGATGTCTGCAGGTTTTGTGATCTTTTTAAGGACATGACTCTCTCTGATGAGGAAGTCATAGAGACCTTGGAAGATGACTATATACTTCTATACCTCTCCAGAGATCGACATTGGGTCCCAGACCAGTTTGCCACCCAAGGTGTCCCAAG
>JAUWRZ010000272.1 GCA_030610325.1 Sulfurimonadaceae bacterium
ACTTGCAATATCAAAAGTACCGTTCTCAAGAGTGCCGGATCTGGATCTCCCATTTTCACAAAAAGTGATATCGATCGTCTTTGCATCTGTGACATGACGCTCCTGTACTTCCATATAAGTGCTGTCCAGTTCAGAAAACTTGACGCTGTCTTTTGTCAGGACTTCTTCTGCTGTATCACTGGCACTGTCTCCACATCCACTAAAGACCAACCCGACTGTTATGACTGCCATCGTTATTAACTGTTTGATGTATCATCCTTTATTTTGTGATTGTACAGTGATATTGAAGTAAAAGAAACTATATTAAACTTAAATGATCTATACGAAGATGTGATATGTCACATATTTACACATTATTAAAAAATATTATATTATTGATATTATCTGTTCCCTGCTAAACTTCTAATACTGTCGATCTTTTTTATGCCATGCTGATGACTCGACTGCTCATATTTTCAGCACTTTTTGTAACACCTTTATAAGTGGATAGTTGTATAATAACACGATAATATCTCTATGACAACAGTATGAAACATGTTAACAGATAGTAGTAAAAATAGTAAAAAGTTGTATTTAACAGATAATTTAATGATATCCTACGCGGATGATTAACAGCTGTGTCTCTCTGCCTCTTTATATAGAGATGAAAGATGAGTGATACGATAGTAAAGTAAGGTCAATAGAGAGAAGATGATAAACGTTACCAAGACATTTTTGCCAGATAAACAGAAGTACATGGACTATGTGGATGAGATCTTTGCCAATGGCTGGATCACAAATGATGGCCCGCTGCTTAAAAGACTTGAGAAGCGACTGGCTGAGTATCTTGGTGTGAAGCATGTCGTCCTGGTGGCAAACGGTACAGCCGCACTGGAGATCGCCTATAGGACACTGGACCTTACGGGTGAAGTGATCACTACACCGTTCTCATTTGTCGCTACTACCAGTTCGCTTGTCACTAATGGTCTTACGCCTGTCTTCGCTGATATCGATCCGCATACGTTTAATATCGATGCGAAGGGTATCGAGCCGCATATCACCCCCTTTACCAGCGCTATCGTCCCTGTGCATGTGTTTGGTAACGCCTGTGATGTCGAACAGATCGAAAATATTGCCAAGCATTATGATATAAAAGTCATCTATGACGCTGCGCATGCTTTTGATGTGAAGTTCAAGGGTGAGAGTATCTTGAAGCAGGGAGATATCTCGACGCTGAGTTTTCATGCGACCAAACTCTTTCATACTATAGAGGGTGGGGTCCTTATCATCAACGACGATGCTCTGGTAGAGAAAGCAAGGTATCTCATCAACTTCGGCATCGAGGATGAGGAGTCCATACCGGAGCTCGGGACTAATGCAAAGATGAACGAGTTTGAAGCGGCCATGGGTCTGTGTCTGCTTGATGATGTCGAGATGCTCATCCAAAAAAGAGCCAGTATCTATGAGCGCTATAAGTCTGAATTAAAAGATCAGGTCGTATTGCAGGAGTTGAACGAAGAGTCGACACAAAACTATAGTTACTTTCCTGTTGTCTTGGAAGATGAGACACAGCTTCTAAAGCTCATGAAGGTCTTTAAAGACAATGGCATAGCTCCACGAAGATATTTCTACCCGTCACTTGATACCTTGAGTTATATTGAACCAAAACAGGTATGTAAGCTCTCCCGGGCAGTCTCAAAAAAGATCATCTGTCTGCCTATCTATCCATCACTTGAGAGTGAAGAGCAGTCCCAGATCATAGATATCTTGATGGAGAATATTTGACTTTAGCGATCATGCAACCTTATCTGTTTCCTTATATCGGGTATTGGCAGCTTATCAATGCTGCAGATACCTTTGTCATCTATGATGATGTGAACTACATCAAAAAAGGCTACATCAACCGTAATGCGATCTTAGAAGGTGATAAAGCAAAGCTGTTCACCCTTGAGCTACTCGGAGCGAGTCAAAACAGACTTATCAATGAGATAGAAGTCGGCAACAATGCAAAGAGACTGCTGAGGACAATAGCTCAAAACTATAAGCGGGCTCCCTATTTTGAGACGGTCTTTCCGATGATCGAGAAGATACTTATACACGAAGAGAAGAACCTGGCAAAATATCTGGAGAACTCGCTTCTGGATATTACTGACTATCTGGGTATAAAGACGAAGATCATCTTCTCAAGTTCAATAGAGAAAGACAATAGCTTGAGGGCAGAGGCAAAGGTCATCGATATCTGTAAAAGTGTAGGTGCGACGGATTACATCAATGCGATAGGCGGCCAGGATCTATATGATAAAGAGTCTTTTATGGATCACGGTCTTGGACTGGAGTTCATCAAAAGCGATCTTGATGTCTATAAGCAGTTTGATGGTGACTTTGTCTCGCATCTCTCTATCATCGATATCATGATGTTTAACGCAAAAGAGACAATAGCAGCGATGCTTGAGTCTTATGCACGTGTGGATGAGTACGAGTACATCACACCTACATCAGCAGTGCTGTAGACAGAGCGCCGAAGTACAGAGGGGAAATATGAAAGTCACTGACTATATCGTTGAGTTTTTAGCAGAGAAAGGTTCAGATAGAGCCTTTGGTTATATAGGAGGCAGCAATGCTCTTATCTTTGACTCTTTAGATAGAAATAGCACCATAGGCCTTGTCAACAGCGTACACGAGCAGGGTGCCGGATTTGCTGCAGAGGGGTATGCGAGAGTGACCGGTGAGACTGGGATAGCAACAGCGACAAGTGGCCCGGGAGCGACCAATCTGCTCACACCGATGGCAAGCTGTTATCTTGACTCGGTCCCGGTACTCTTTATTACCGGACAGTGTAATACGACGGAGTACAAGTATGACCTTCCTATCCGTCAGGGTGGTTTTCAAGAGGTAGATATCGTCGGTATGGCAAGGCCTATAACCAAGTACGCTGTACTGCTTGATGATCTCGACAATGTGAGATACGAACTGGAAAAAGCCTACTTTTTGACACAGGATGGGAGAAAAGGGCCGGTATTGATCGATCTGCCTCTGAACATGCAGTACCCGGAGATCGACGTAGACGCTCAACGCTCTTTTTATGATAGCCAGGAGTATAAGGCTTCGCTTGAAGAAGAGACGATCGATGCAGCAGATATGCTCAAAGTAGTCGAACTCATCGAGGCTTCTACCCGACCGGTCATCCTGCTCGGTGGTGGGGCAAGAGCAGCTGGGATGGAAGCTACACTGAAGGAGCTCTTAGCCAGAACAGAGATCCCTGTGGTCTATTCTTTAATGGGAAAAGACATCATCAAAGACAGCTATAAATACAACCTGGGTCTTATCGGTTCGCATGCAAACCGGTATGGAAACCTCACTTTGGCCAATGCCGACCTGATGATCGTGATCGGCTCCAGACTGGACCCGCGACAGACCGGGTGGGTCCCGAAGCTTTTTGCCAGAGAGGCAAAGGTGATACATGTGAACATAGATGAACATGAGTTAAATAGAAGGATCGAAGTAGACCTTGCCCTTCATCATGATGCCAAAGTATTTGTAGACGCACTGAACACACAAGACTTTACTGTCGAAAGTAAAGAGTGGAACAAGAAGGTCTTGAGTTATAAAGAGAGATACCCTTCGACTGCTTATCTTGATGGTCGGGAGAAGATCGAGAACAAGATCATCGCGCAGATCTCTGAGAATCTGAAAGAGGATGATATCATCAGTGTCGATGTCGGTTCGCATCAGATGTGGGCGGCGCAGTCTCTGGAGATGAAAGGCCGGCAGAGAGTACTTTTTAACAGTGGTCTCGGTGC
>JAUWRZ010000475.1 GCA_030610325.1 Sulfurimonadaceae bacterium
CTATGCATGTCAATGATATAGTCACTGTCTCTATCACAGAGACCGCCAAGAGCTCCAATAGCGCAAAAAAACAGCTCTCTGAAGCAGATACCTCAAAACTTGGAGGTGGTGTCTTTACGACTGCTGGCGGTAACAGTGCTGTCTCATCATGGATGGGTAAGGCTAATGGGTTGACAGATGTCGGATTTGGGACAGACAGCAGCTCATCATTTTCCGGGCAGGGCTCTTACAGTAAAGATGCCTCTTTTACGACTACCGTATCGGCACGGATCATCAAAGTACTTGAAAATGGTAACTATTATATAAACGGGCGTAGAGAGATCTTGATCGATGATGAGAAACAGGTCATACAGATAAGTGGGGTCATCCGACCTTACGATATTGATCAGGACAACAACATCGCTTCATCACAGATGTCCAATGCCAAGATATTATATAGCAGTGAAGGTGATATCGATCGAGCTACAAAGCAGGGATGGGGAACAAAACTGGTACAGGCTGTTTGGCCGTTTTGACTTATTAAGATATCTATCATCTTTCCAAGTGTAAAGTCTCTATTTGGTAGTTGGTCCCGGTTTGCCAAAATAGAAGCCCTGAGAAAAATCGATACCTGCCTCTTTGACATAATCATAGATCATCTTTGATTCGACAAACTCAGCTATGGTCTTTGTGTTTAGCGCTCTTGCAAAGGCGATGATACTCTTCAGTACTGCCTGCTTTTCCGGACTGATATGGATGTCTTTTATCAGTGATGCATCGATCTTAAGATAATCAAAATCCAGGTTTACGAGATGTGAGAAATTTGAGTAACCTGAACCAAAATCGTCTATGGCCACTTTACAGCCCAGTGCTTTGACCTCTTTTGTAAATGCGGTGATCCGACTGTAATCATCGATCTCCTCAGTCTCGAGTATCTCAAATACGACCCTATCTGCTACAGGATAGAGCAGCAGCATCTTTTTGATATATTTGAGTACATTGTGCTCATGTACATCTTCGATAGAGAGGTTGATAGAGAAATCATAGGTGAGTGTACTAAAGTGTTGAAATGCTTTTTTGATGATCGACTTTGTTATGGATGAGTAGACTTTTGTCCGTTTGGCAATAGGGAGAAAAAAGTCGGGACTGGAGGCCTTCCCCTGGCTATCGATAAGACGTGCCAGACACTCGTATTTGACTATATCTCCGGTTCGATTATCTATGATAGGTTGATAGTAGGGGATGATCCTGTCATTATATAAAGCATCTTTTGTCATTCTTATCCACTGAAGATTGTTCTTGAACTCATCGTTCTTCTCAATAGTGTCGTTGTAGACCATCAGGTTGGCATGTTGGGACTTTGCCTCATACAGAGCGATGTCGGCTCTTGAAAGAGGGTCTGTCGAACCATAAGAGATACCAGCTGTCATCGCCACATCGATCTCAAGTTTCTCACTATCCTCATAGTAGATAAAAGGGTGGTCACGTACCAAGTCGATAATAAACAAGACAATAGTCTTAAAATAGTCACGTTCTATATTATGGATGATCAAAAGTGCAAAAGCATCGGCGGGAAGGCGGTAAAAAAGCATATCATCACTGATAAGGAACTCTTTGACACGTTGTGCTACGGCATGGATGATATAGTCACCGATCAGATGGCCATAAAAGTCATTGACCTCTTTGAACGCATCCATATCAAAGACGGCTAAGGCAAGGTAGTCAGATGGTTCTTGGGCATCGATGTCTTTAAGCAGTTTTGCTCTGTTAGGCAGTGATGTCAACTCATCGGTGAAGTAGATATGTTGGAGTTGGTCTGAATGGGTATTATGTTCCGTCAGATTACGGGTAAGGATGATGGTCTCTTCACCACCGTTCTTGATGGCAAAAAGGGTGATCGGCATCTCATCACCATTATCATTCATCAAGATAAGATCATTATGCTTTTGTATATCACTCCATGATGTCTTTGATATCAGAAGGGAAGGGTCTTTGAATATAGCAGCGATGGTGTCATATTTCTTTTTATAGCTATCAATATTGGCCGTCTCAAAGAACGTTAAAAAAGGCCTGTTCGCGTATAGTAAGGTATCGCCAAGCACGATAAAGGATGGGTCAGTATAAGTATCTAATACCTGTTTAAGCAGGCTGTGATCATGTTGCATTGCCTGGCTTTCATAAAAGATATCGAGCATAGTATATAGTAGTTGTATTTTATCACAAAAGATAGTCTTCCCCA
>JAUWRZ010000190.1 GCA_030610325.1 Sulfurimonadaceae bacterium
AAAGAGTTCGCTGATGAGATATCTGAGTCTTTCAAGAGATTGTGGGATGATTTTGGTATCAGTTACGATCAGTTCATACGCACGACGGATGAGAAGCATAAAGCAGGTGTCCAGAACGCGTTTATGAAGATGTTTGACAAAGGCGATATCTATAAAGGTCACTATGAAGGACACTACTGTGTCAGTTGTGAGACCTTCTTTCCGGAGATCCAGCTCATCGACGGTGAGTTCTGTCCTGACTGCGGACGCTCTACCAGTACGGTCAAAGAGGAGAGCTACTTCTTTAAACTCTCAGACTATGAGCAGAAGTTGCTTGACTACTATGAAGCACACCCTGAGTTCATCCTTCCGAGATCTCGCCGTAATGAGGTCATCAACTTTGTAAAAGGCGGACTGAACGACCTCTCTGTGACACGTACCAGTTTCACCTGGGGTGTCAAGATGCCTGAAGCGATGAAAGACGATAAGCATGTCATGTATGTCTGGCTTGATGCGCTGCTCAACTATGTCACGGCGCTGGGTTATGGCAGTGATGAGAAGAACATGGACTACTGGCCGGCCACCATGCACCTTGTAGGTAAAGATATCCTGCGTTTTCATGCTATCTACTGGCCTGCGTTCCTGATGAGTCTGGACCTTCCACTGCCAAAGCATATAGCTGCGCATGGCTGGTGGACACGTGATGGTGAGAAGATGAGTAAGTCAAAAGGCAATGTCGTGCTTCCTAAAGAGGTCGCTGACGCTTATGGTGTGGAGAACCTTCGCTACTTTATGATGCGTGAGGTCCCATTTGGACAAGACGGTGACTTCTCTCAGCGCGCGTTCATCGACCGTATCAACTCAGATCTGAGTAATGACCTGGGTAACCTGCTTAACCGTATCATCGGTATGAGCGGTAAATACAGCGACTTCCATATAGATAGTCAGCATGTCATGGAGTTCCATAGTAAAGAGATGGCTGCGATGGACAGTGTCATCGATGCTCTTGAGCCTTTCCTCGATGAGCTTCAGACGCACCGTTACCTTGAGGAGCTATGGAAGCTCTTTACCATAGGAAATAAAGCGATCGAAGAGCATGCCCCATGGGTCAAGATGAAAGCGGACAAAAAGGATGAGGCGCTGGCTACTGTTGCCCTCGTCGCAAACGTCCTTGCCCGCGCCTCAGTGATGCTTCACCCTTTTATGCCGGAGACGACTAATACTGTCGCAGATGCCCTTGGTTTCACCATCAATACCGAGAGTTATGAAAAGCTTATCAAAAAGCGCTCTATGCTCGCAGCGTTCACTATCAAAAAAGTGCCGCCTCTTTTCCCTCGTGTCGAAGAGCCGTTGATCCCTGAAGCGCCAAAAGCAGTGATCGAGTCGCCGGTAAAGAAAGTCGAAGCCGCAGAGACAAAAGAGGTCGAAGAGGATAACCTTATCACCTTCGATAAGTTCTTCGAGACAACGCTTAAGATCGGTACGGTCATAGAGGCTGAAGAGGTACCAAAGAGTAAAAAACTGCTCAAACTTCAAGTCGACCTCGGTGAAGAGAGGCCTAGACAGATCATTGCCGGCATCAAGACTTACTATTCGGCAGAGTCTCTGATCAATACACAGGTGTGCGTTGTGGCTAACCTCAAGCCTGCAAAACTGATGGGTAATCTCTCTGAAGGCATGCTGCTTGCTGCCAAAGATGAAGACGGCCTCTCTCTCATCCGACCAGAAGCACCAAGAAAGGCCGGCAGCAGCATTGGATGAGACTTGAGAACATCCTTGCACTGACACACGGGTCGTTGAAGAACGACCCCTTTATCACCGCCTTTGACGGCATCTCCTACCATGCCAAACGTGTCAAACGCGGAGACCTCTTTATTGCCCGGGACCCTGACTCTATTGCTGAGGCGGTCTTTAATGGTGCTTATGGGATCATCTTTGAGCGACCGACGCAGATCAGTGATGATGAGATCGCCTGGATAAAGGTCGATTCCATCGATGATGCGATGCTTCGACTTTTACGCTTTAGACTCATAGAGAAAGAGCTTAACGTCTACCATTGCGATGCGGTCACTTTAGCTCTTGCTGCGCAGATCATAGCCTCTAATGACTTTATTGTCCTCTCTTGTGACCCCATTGAGACTTTTAAACAGTTATGGGATTGTGAACAGGGTGCGACGGTACTCTATCTTCCGGCTTTTACCAACAGTGCTCTTTTTACAGCGTCGCGTCCAATGCCAGTGTATGCAGATGAGAGTGTAGAGATCATTGAACAGACGCTTTTTGAGACGTCGTTTATCTATCAGCGCATCTTTTATGAGCGTCAACAGCTATCTGCGTTCTTCATCCCTTATCTGGAACGACTGCTGAACTTTTTAGACAGCATGATGATACGCTTTCGCCTGCGCACTTTTAAAGCGATCGAACATTTTGAGACTTGCTTTATCAATGCCAATCTGGAACCAGTCGAATTTGGTGGCAGTGACAAGGTCCTTATCTTTGAGCCGGACTTTGGGCTTGTAGCATCTGAGATGGACTATTTAAGCGATCAGGCCAACTGGGCAAAGCACATCTATCTCCTGCCTGAAGCAAAAGCGCACCGATATAAAGGCATGCCAAATGTCTTTACTTATCAAGATCAGGCAGACATCATCAATACTCTGAAAAGAGCTGATTTTCATTTTGCGCTTATCGCTGAACAGAGTAGAGAGATCCTCGAGACACAACATAAAGACGAGCAGCCTCAACAGCTGTTCTTAGACTTTTAGGAGAATCATTGAACCCCGACCCTTTGCCCTCATCACAGAGTGGACTAGCCCTTTTGAGAATGTATCACAAGGAGTCCATCGTTGGTCTTCTTCTCGGTCTGGCCGCACTTATATTTCACTATATGCACAACCCTTATCTTGCCACATTGACCGCCGCTATCAGCATAGCACTGATCTCGCTGACAGTTTCAGAGGTCGCTGAAGTCCTGGCCGAACGCCTTGAAGAGCCTTATGGCAGTTTTGTCCTCACCTTCAGCGCGGTCATCGTGGAAATAATCCTTCTCTTTTTGATCTTGCTCACTGCCTCGCAAAACGCGGGTGCGATGGAGACGGTCAAAGGGGGTATCATCTCTGCGGTCATAGTTGATATGAACGTCCTACTTGGCATAGCAGTCTTTGTCGGTGGACTTGCTTTTAAAGAGTAGGAGCATAACGAGGACTCATCTAGTACCTACACGACCATCTTGCTCGTCGCATCGGCGGCGCTCCTGGTCCCGAGTATCCTCCACTTCACAAACCAGTCGGCAGATGATCTGATGCTCTCAAGCATCCTTATCTCAATTTTACTCTTTGTCTTTTATATAGTGATCTTTATCTTCCAGACCAAGACGCATACCCACTTCTTTAAGGCAACTGCGAGAAGCCGTATGTTCAGA
This sequence comes from Sulfurimonadaceae bacterium, assembly GCA_030610325.1. GTDB lineage: Bacteria > Campylobacterota > Campylobacteria > Campylobacterales > Sulfurimonadaceae > BB26. The sequence goes on from JAUWRZ010000190.1 coordinate 3,401, forward strand.
TATAAGCAGCGTAGATCTGAGAGTGAAGAGGTAGTCGAAGAACTCGATCTTTTTGATAGATCGTCGACGAAGATGAACTTTATCATCATCTTCGGGCTTATCGCACTCATCGGTCTGGTAGCAGAGATCTTTGCGACGGAGGGGATGCAGCTGGTCACCGAGTACGATTTTCCTCTGGGACTTGCCGGTCTGATCATCGCTATCATCTCGGTCTCTCCGGAGATCATCACGGCAGTTAAAGCGGCTAAAAATGATGAGATGCAACGCGTCATCAACATCGCGATGGGAGCCTCGGTAGTCTCCATCATGCTGACGGTACCTATCTTACTTGCACTCTCGTTCACGACAGATCACCCGCTTACACTTGACTTTAACACCTTGCAGATCGGTGCACTCATCATGACGATCTTGCTGGCGTGGAAGACGACGGATGATGGAGCTACCAACTATTTTGAGGGGACTTCGCACCTCATATTTTTTGCCAGTTACGCGATTGTCGTAGCATTTATGTAAGGATGAGTATGAAAAGACGTACATTTTTGACAACTGCCGCCGCCTCTACCGCTGCCGCAGTCATCAGTGGTTGTAACGAGAGCGGCCGACAGGCCATCGACTACTCAAAACATCCAAAAAAGAGTGATAGTGAAGCGCAGTCGGTCAATGTGGACCGAAACAAAAAAGTAACGCTAAAGCTGGCTACTAGCTGGCCTGCACACTTTCCTATCATGGGTGTCGGTGTGGAGCGTTTCGCAGAGCGGGTAAAAGCTGCCAGTGGCGGGACCTTAGAGATAAAGCTCTACCCTAAGAACACCCTTGTCCCTGCCCTCGCCGTCTTTGATGCGGCAAGTAGTGGGCAGATAGATGCGTTTCATTCAGGGCCGTACTACTGGAAAGGGAAGAACAGTGCCTTCTCACTCTTCAGCGGTGTCCCTTTTGGTTTCACGGCAGAGGAGATAAACTCCTGGATGCTCTTTGGTAATGGTCTCAAGTTATGGCGAGAACTCTACGCCAACTACAACCTCTACCCGCTTCTGGGTGGAAACACCAACATCCAGATGGGTGGCTGGTTCCGAAAACCCATCAACTCCATCAAAGATATGCAGGGTCTGAAGATGCGAATCCCCGGGCTAGGTGGTGAGGTCTTCGCCAAGATGGGTGTCAACCCCATCCTCCTCCCTGCCGGTGAGATCTACACCTCACTAGAGCGCGGTGTTATCGATGCTACCGAATGGGTCGGGCCAGCTCTGGACATCAAGATGGGCTTCTTCAAAGTCGCCCCCTACTACTACTCAGGCTGGCACGAACCCGGCTCTATCTTAGAACTCACCTTTAACAAACCCTCATGGGAGAAGCTCAGCAACGAACACAAGGCGATCATCGAGGCGGCTTCTGCCGAGATGAACGCTAACATGATGTATGAGTTCCATGCAGAGAACATCAAAGCGTATGAAGAGCTAAAGAAGCTCGGTGTGACTGTCTCCACCTTCCCTGAGGATGTCAATGTTGCCGCCAAAAAAGCACTTGCAGAAGTCATCACCGAACAATCTGCTGCCAGTGATGACTTTAAACGAGTCTATGAAGATATAGAAGCTTATATGAAAAAGAGTAGAGCTTGGAGTGATGGAAGTATGC
>JAUWRZ010000468.1 GCA_030610325.1 Sulfurimonadaceae bacterium
AGCACCTCCCATATCTACCATAAGATGATCGCACCGACGAACCTGTCGGACTACTCCAAAGAGAGTATTCTCTTTGCAAATACACTTTTTACCAAGCCTTCACGAAAGTACCTTTATGCTGCAGATACCATCAGTGAGCTGCAGGCTATGACTTATCATATTGGTGAACAGCAGCGTGAAGAGCTGCGTAAGAAGATGGCTCAGAGTGCGAAGAGTGCTTTGGAGACGTTTGTGGAGGAGGTCGGTGGCGGAGAGATGGCGCTGATCGACTTTAAAGCTTCCATCAATGAGGACCTTCTGGCATACATCGTAGAAGATGAGGCCGATCTGCTCGAATTGGGCTCGAATGGGGTGGAGAACCTGCTCCTGAGTTCGACTGCTTCTTATCTGCTGCAGAGGTCTCCCGTCGATGTACTGGTATATGTGCCGTAAGGAATGAGATGAAAGATATGCACGATGAACTACCGACAACACATGATGACCCGCTTGTAGGTCTCTTACACAGACTCATCAAGATCGCTGTAAAAGTGTTGGCGGTCTTGATGGTCGCTGCGATCTTCTGGGGTGTGGCAGATGTGGCTTTCCTCTTTTACAACAAACTTATGAAGCCCCCGTTCATGATGCTTAGTGTCTCTGACCTATTTGTACTCTTTGGTGCCTTTCTCGTCGTTTTGATCGCTATTGAGATATTTCAGAACATCACCCTCTATCTCTCGACCAATGTCGTACCGGTCAAACTGGTCCTGGCAACGGCGCTTATGGCCGTAGCGCGGAAGGTCATCGTCTTTGATTATGATAAGCTGGAACCGATGTACATCGTCGCCACGGGTGTCGTCATCATCTCTCTGGGCATACCTTACTGGCTGCTTAGCAGAGACAGCTCAGAGAGTCGTGACCCGTGTAGAGCAGATGAAGGATCCCAATAGAGAGATAGTCGCTCGGCTTGATGCCTTGCCCAATATCGGTAAGGCGATGGCTAGGGACCTTGAACTCGTCGGTATCGATCATCCGAAGCAGCTCATCGGTAAAGACCCTTTTGCTTTGTATGCAGAGCTTTGTAGAAAAAGTGGGCAGAAAATAGACCCCTGCGTCATAGATGTGTTTATGTCTGTTGTCGATTTTATGGAGGGTGGAGAGCCTCGTCTGTGGTGGTCATTTACGGATGAACGAAAAAGAGTCCTTCTCCAACACGAAGAGACTATCTCACCGGAATGATCTCGTCAGACTCGATAACGGGCTTCGACATGGTCGGCAAATCCAGTACCTGCCTCTGTGTACATATTGAACACAGCGGCTGCACCTGCCTGGCGTAACTGCTCCTCTTCATCGGGGTACCTTGCTATTGCCGCGATACGACCGGGGAAAGTTATCTCACGCAGCTGGTCCAGGGCATCGATATTTGCCTGAAGATTGGGCAGTGCAAGCATGACAAGGTCGATGCTGTGGTCTTGTTCTATCTTCTCCCAAAAGTCAGCATCACTTGGGTCACCGTATAGCACTGTACGACCATATAAGAGATGCTTTTGGACGATCTCAGCATTAAAATCTATGCCGACCACCGTCTCTCCCTTGGCTTCGCGCATCCTGTCATAGGCTCCGCTTCCTACTCTTCCCATACCAAAGATGGCGATGGTCGCCCCCTGTGTGTTCAGAAGAAGGTCATCAGAGAGCCTGTCTCTTCGTTGAAACTTTGTCCAGAAGGTCCTTAACTGACTATAGAGCTTGTCATCGTTGTCATTTAACGGGGCCGCGATGACAAATGAGAGAGAGAGTGCGATGGCGATCACGACCAGCCACTGAGGATCCATCCAGCCATTGGCCACACCGATAGCGGCTACTATCAGGCCGAACTCACTGTAGTTGGTCAGGTTGAGTGTAGCCAGAAGTGATGTCCGGGCCCGTAGTTGAAAACGGGTCATCAGTATGAAGAAGAGGGCAGACTTCATAAAGATAAAAGGTACGAGTACTATCCCGATGATCAGGGCTTCGAGGGAGAGCTCTCCAGACATACCGATAGAGAGGAAAAAGCCCACTAAAAAGAGGTCTTTAAAGCCTAGTAAAGATTTAGCCATCTCTACTGATTTTGGGTGGGTAGAGATAAGCAGTCCCATTAGTAGGGCACCGAGATCATCTTTTACGCCGACAAGCTCGAATAGTTCAGCACCACCCAGGGCCAAGACCAGACCATACAAGATCAAAAGCTCGCCATGGCCTGTCTTTTGCAGTAGCTGGTGGAAGAGCGGTCGCATGGGGATGAGTAGAA
>JAUWRZ010000258.1 GCA_030610325.1 Sulfurimonadaceae bacterium
AGACACCTTTCTGGTACTGCATCCAAAAGAGCAGTGGCGTAAAAGTGACAGTGAGTGGCTTAAAGAGCAGATACGCCTCACCCTTGAGAGTATCTCCGGGATAGAGTATGGGTTTACGCAGCCGATCGAGATGCGTACCTCAGAGATGCTGACCGGTTCACGCGGTGATGTAGTCATCAAACTCTTCGGTGATGATATGCTACAGCTAAACAAGATCGGCAACAAGATAGCCTCACTGGCAGAGTCCACTTCTGGAAGTGAGGATGTCTATATACGGCAGAATGAGGGTGTCGCTTATCATAAGGTCAAATTCGACAAATACAAGCTTGCCAAATATGGTCTCAGCCTTGACGATGCCGGTATCATCTTACAAGTGTCGACACTTGGATTGCCAAGCGGTCAGATCTATGACGGGATGAAACGGTTTGAGATCATGATCAAAGGCGGCTACGACCAAAGCAATATGCCGCTCGATGAGATCTATATCACGATACCCGATGGCAGTCGTATCACGCTTTCGACTATCGCGACCATAGAACGTATCGAAGGCAGTGTCGAGATCAAGCATGAGCAAGCGCAGCGCTTTGTCTCCATACAGACCAATGTAAGAGGGACTGACCTCATCAGTTTCGTTGATGAGCTCCAAGCCACACTGGCAGAAGAGGTCACACTCCCCGCCGGTTTTCGGCTGGAGTATGGCGGAGAGTTTAAAAATCAGCAACGTACTATGCAACGACTCTCCATAGTCGTACCTGTCGCACTCGCAGTGATCTTTATGATCTTGTACTTCACCTTCAAGTCAGCTCTTCAGGCAGCTCTGGTCTTCGCTACACTGCCACTTGCCCTTACCGGCGGTGTTCTGGGGCTCTTTCTCACTGAGAACTACCTCTCGGTACCAGCCTCTGTAGGATTTATAGCCCTGCTGGGGATAGCCGTACTCAACGGTGTCGTGATGATCACCTACTTCAATGAACTGCTTAGAGAGATGAGTGTCCACGAAGCCGTCATCGAAGGGGCAAAACGCAGGCTTCGCCCGGTACTCATGACCGCCATGATCGCAGCATTCGGCCTTGTCCCCATGCTTTTTGCCACCGGACCAGGCTCCGAGATACAGGAGCCTCTGGCCATCGTCGTCATCAGCGGACTGATCACCTCCACCTCTTTGACACTGATCCTTCTGCCTATGCTCTATCGGCGTTTCGTCAAGGTCTGATGCCGGCCTCTCCTCGACAGGAGTGAGCATCAGACTTTTAATATGCAACAGCGATTAATGATACTTTTTACATACAATGTGTTAAGATCTATGTTAAAATAATCATTATGACTATACAGAAAAAATTCCTTCTTTTCTTTATCATCTCGACATTGGCTTATATCATCGTCAATGAGTATCTCACATCAAAATACTCCATCGAGAAGTTCAAAGAGTCAAGTCATAGGACAGGCCTTACCCACCTTAACACCATCTTGGACCTGCAAAAACAGAGTGTAGAGGTCCTTGCCATCGGACTCAGCAATGACAATATCATCAAACAGGCTTATTTTAAAGACGATCCTGAACTGATCATCGATCATCTTCAGACGTTCTGGAAAAAAGTGAAGTCCAAAGACCTTGTCTATGAGATCCATTTCTTTAAGCCTCCCGCGGTCTCTTTTGTCAACTTCTCCAATTTTGGCAGTATCGGTCATGATGTGGCACGTGTACGCGATGATATCGTCTGGGTCACCTCATCGTTCAATAAAAGCAACCACATCATGATGTGCAAGACCTATGCCGGTATACGCGCCACCTATCCAATATTCTCTGATGAGGGAGTGATCTTGGGAGGACTCTCTTTGGGCAAGAAAGTGGACTGGCTCCCTTCGATGATGAAACGTGTCAGTGGGGATGAGAGTCTATTACTTTACACAGAAGCTTCGACCTCCTCGCTTGCTCCCAAGTATCTCAAAGATTTTATGCAGGACAAAAAGCACATCGGGGAGTATATCCTCGCAGAGAGTACCATGCCCATCCCGGTCGACCTGATCACAAGCCTTGATATGACGCAAGAGATGCAATCGGTGGTAATAGATAATGAGAAATATCTACTCAGCCTCTATCCTCTTTTCGATTTCAGTCAGGAACTTATGGCTTATACCGCTGTACTGCACCCCTATGAAGAGATCTATACACGACTCTGGGACCGTATCAAATACAACATCATGTTTCTATCACTTATCATGGTCCTTGTCTATCTCATCGTAAATCGCTACCTCCATAAGATGGTCTCAAACATACGCTCTATCTATGACCTGACAGAGCAGTATAAGCAGGGACGTTTCGACAAGATCGACCTTTCCAAAGAGGACCTTGGGAGCCATGATGAGATCTCCAGGCTCAAAGAGAACGTCATCGCCATGGGGGAGATCATTCAACAGGGGTATGAGAACCTTCAAGATGATGTGACATCTAAGACTCAACAGGTCCAGGAGGCTTATGAGAAGTTACAGACTATCCACTATCAGGATACCCTCACACAGCTTCCCAATCGATATGCACTGATACGTGATCTCCCACAGCAAGAGGGTCTTCTGCTTATTGCCGATATACATGACTTCAAAGTCGTCAATGATACCTATGGGATAGAGATAGGAAATCAGCTTCTGATCCGGGTAGCCGAATATATCCATGCCGACTGTATGGATTCGGGTCATCGTGTCTACCGTATCGCTTCAGATGAGTTTGCTATCGTGACATCAGATAGCCTTGAACAGTTCACCACCTGGATCGAGCACTTCTTCAAACGACTTGAAAGAGAGCTTTTTAGATTTGATCCGGGTGAGATCGAGATCGCAGTCGAGATGAATGGCGGTGTCGGTAAGATCGGCAGCAGTACACTTGAAAGTGCGGACATAGCACTACAGCATGCAAAACGACACCGGCTAAGCTATTTTGTCTATAATGATGACCATAGATCACTTCATCAGTATCACGACAATATAACAATGATCAAAAAGATAAAGCTGGCAATATTAAATGATCGTATCATCCCTTACTATCAAGCTATTGTCGACAGAGAAGATAAGGTCCTCAAGTATGAGGCACTGGTACGGATGCAAGATGGGGAGAAGGTCTTGACCCCCTACCACTTTCTCGATATCGCAAAACGAAGCAAGCACTACCACGCTATATCCAGGATCATGATCCACAAATCTCTCGAGGCGTTCAAAGACAGTGATATAGGAGTCACTATCAACCTTACCGTCAGTGATATCACCAATACCAAGACAGTAAGACTCCTGCTCGACGCGCTTCACACTTTTTCCGATCCGACTCGGGTGACGTTTGAGCTGGTAGAGTCAGAGAGTATTGAGAATGTCAGTGAGGTCCTTGAGTTTGTCACTACTATAAAAGCCTATGGTGCGAAGATCGCGATCGATGATTTCGGTTCCGGATACTCAAACTTCTCCTATCTGATGCAGATCAGTCCAGATATCATCAAGATCGATGGATCACTCTTAAAAGATATAGACCATGACAAGAACACGTATGAGGTCGTCAAAAGTATCGTCGAGTTCTCTCACACCCTTCAGATAGAGTGCGTAGGTGAGTTCATCCACTCCGAGGCTGTCTATGAAAAGGCGAAGGAACTCGGTATCGACGCTTTTCAGGGTTACTACATACATGAACCGGAAGTCAATGTCTTGAAAGATGAAAGATGAGATATCTTTTAGCTGCAGTGGCCCTGGGTATCGCTTTGATGGGCTATTTTCTCTATAGCAGCCACAAAGAGACTAAGCTCGCACCTGATTTTGTCGGTATGCAGAGTTGTCAATCATGCCATCCACTTCAGCACCAGAGTGTTATCCACACCCTCCACCCTACTATCTTCAGACCAGTGACCTCGCAAGAGCAGATAGTTGGTGATTTCTCTACAGAGAACCCTTTAGTGACCTTTAAAAAAGAGGATATCGAATTTGTCGTCGGTTCCAAATGGGAACAGGTCTATATGCGTATG
>JAUWRZ010000262.1 GCA_030610325.1 Sulfurimonadaceae bacterium
AGGACTATAAGTATGTTCACGCTCTTGTCTCCTGCATAAAGATATAGATGGGGCTCTGTGTGGCATAGAGTACCTTGTCGTAGATCTCTTCTCCATCACGGTCGTAAGCTTTGGCCTTGTAGGGAAGTGCGATGGCCTGTTCACCCGGTGTCCAGGTGATGTTCAGCAGACCGCGTCGTGTGTTAAAGTGCAGACTATAGAGTCCACGTTTTATATCGAGCCGTAAGAACTGCGCTTCACTTAGAGATGCCAGCATCATCTTGAATGTGTAGAAAGCTGCACGTTTTCGAACTCCTTCACGATTGTCTATAAGTCCGTAACCGGGTGCTATGAGCTGGTGCCAGTAGATGGCATCGACCTGTTGTGAAGCGAAAGCCAGCAGATAGTAGCGTAGTAGATAGTCAGCATATGCCGACTCATCTACACACTCGAGCTCACTTGTCGGTGCATAAGGAGCCGTGTTCGAGATAGGCCAGTTCGTCTCAGTTACAAAGAGCTTGTTAGCTGTCTTTGGACTCAGTCTGATCAAACTCGAAAGCAAGCTTATCTTATCTGAAAGGGTAAAACCAAGCTGACCGTTTTCCGGTGCTCCCCGCCTGTCGACATATAGCAGACTGGCAACCCCGTCATAGCGGATCTTGAAGAAGTTAAAAAGGGTGTGTGCCGTAAAGTGGTACTCAAAATCGATGACACCGGAGCCGATAAGTGAGATCTCGGGGGAGACCCTCTCTTTTACCTGTTGAGTGACTTGAAAGAACTTCAGGTACTCATCCATACTAAAGAACCCCCATTTGGCCCGATTGATGGTCGTACCGATCTGGAAGGTATTTACATAAGGTGAGAACGCTTCGAATATACGCTTGATATCGCTCTCAAGCAGTGCTGAGTCTTCGATATGCTCACGGTCTTGCATGATGTTAAGAAGGATCTCTTTGCCTTCAAAAGAGCGCACGAATGCAAGATAGGCATCAAGTCTCTCCATCTCCCAGAGTTTGAAGCGGATGATCAGAGAGTCCACACCAAGTTCCTCGATCAGCTCAACACTTTGAGCGGGCTCTTTATCAAGATCGACCCCAAGACCGAAGAATCGGTGGTTATCTATATTTTTAGGGCGTATGAACGGCATAGCAAGCAGAGATAGCGGTAACATGATCAGGGAGATCAGAAGAGTCTTTAGCAGTGACAGCCATGCTTTTTTTCGCATCTCTTTTTTATAGATCTTATCTTTTATTGGATAAGGCTGATCAGAGTAAGGGTCCCAGATAAACGGTGTTTTCATGTCGAGATTGTAGCGTCTTTTGATAAAGTGGTCGCTATAGTGGCAGATACTTGTAGAATAGCTGAAAATATGGGTGCTAGTCGTGTTTAAGCATATTATGAGCATAATGCTTATGGATATAGAGTATAATGCCACCTATTCATAGGAACTAGATCTAAAAGGTGAGAGCAGTGGGACGATTCTCTGATTACAGAAGAAGATTAAAGATCAAGTGGCGACGCTCCAAGATCAAGGAGCCTGAGTTCTCGATCATCTCAAACAACTGCTGGAGCACCAGGATCTATCAGCAGTTTGGTCTACCTTACCTCTCCCCTTTGGCTAACCTCTTTATCTTTGCACCTGATTACATCAGACTACTCGAAGAGTTCTCCCTCGAAGCACTGCATCTTGAATCCTTTATCTCTCACCAGGAGTCACGCTATAAAGAGGAGTTGATGGCTAAAGGACTCTATGATACAGATTACCCTATCGGTATCTTAAAAGGTGATATCGAGGTGCATTTTCAACACTATAGCACGGAAGAAGATGCTCGTGACAAATGGGAACGTCGTATAGAGCGGATCATTCCAGACCGTCTTATGTTCAAGTTCAGTGACGGCTATCTGGCTACGGATGAGCATATTGAACGTTTTGATGCTTTAGCGTTCAAGAACAAAGTCTGTTTTACGGCCAAACCCTATCCGCATCTCAAGAGCGTGGTCTATATGGACCGTTTTCGCGAGCAGGGTTATACGGAGCTGGAGTGGAATCACTGGCAACGCTATTTCGATCTGTATCGATTTATCAATCAGCTCGGTAAAGAGCGTATTGAGGAGAAGACATCTTGAAGCAGATGCGACATATTGTCTTTGCCACAGATAACAACTATGTGCAGCACCTGGGCGTCACACTGCGCTCTCTTCTTGAGAACAACAAAGATGAGACTTTTGTCATCCACATCTTTAGTAACGGGGTGACGCGAAAGAGCAAAGAGCAGCTTGAAGAGATCTCTGTAGGAGGTAAGTGTCATATAGAGTTTCTGGATGTCGAAGACAGTGTATTCGATAAAGTGATCACCGGGCGCTGGGGCAAGGCGATGTACTATAGGCTACTTATCCCGGAGCTTATCGATGAGGAGAAGGTGCTTTATCTTGATGTCGACATCGTGGTCAATGGTCCGATAGATACCCTGTATGATATGAACATTGACGCCGAGTATATCGCTGCAGTCGAGGATATCTGGTCAGATCAGGTCCGGAAAAAAAGTCTAAAGATGCATCCTGATGCAAGATATTTCAATTCTGGAGTGATGCTTATCAATGTCAAAAAGTGGAGAGATGACAGTTTGGCTGATCAGATCCGGGAGTTTTTGACTTCGCATCATGAGATGTTGGGGTCACCTGACCAGGATGCCCTTAATGCCATCATCAACGGAAGATGGAAACGCTTGCCTTTAAAATATAACCAGTACGATAAACACACTGGTAAAGATAAGAAAGCGTTTGAAGCCTCTTTTAGTGCCAAAGAGCTTAGTGAGGCTGAGACTTCCCCAGTGATCATCCACTATGTCGGAGGACGAAAGCCCTGGCACTATAGAAGTGAGCACCCTCGTAAGATGCTCTATTGGAAATATCTGGAGATGACGCCTTTTCGACAATATCAGCCCAATGATATGAACTTGCGGAACTTTATCTCGAAAAATACTCCGGGCATCTTGAAAAACCCGCTGAGGTACCTGAAAAGAAGCTGATCTTCATGACCCTGACCGGTCAGGGTGCACCTCTATCTTATCAGAGAGAGATACTCTTTGACTATCCTCTGCTCATCAAACTGCTCGATATGTCTGGCTTCTATCGTCGGGTAGGCGACTAAAGCCTCTTTCATCTTTGCACTCAATGCCTCCACATCACCTGTCGGGACGAGAAAAGTGCTGAGCTCATCTCCCAATATCTCGGAAGGACCACTCTCACAATCTGTACTGACGACCGGTGTGTCCAAGATCAATGCTTCAGCCAGGACATTACCAAAACCTTCATAGTCTGACGAGAGGACCAGCAGATCGGCATGGCTGATAAACGGATAGGGATTTTGATGAAAACCGGGCAGGAGTACTCTCTCTTCCAGGTCAAGTGATCTGATCAGATCCTCTATACGTCCCCTGTCTGCTCCCTCGCCCAGTAGGAGGAGCTTGTGCCCGGTATTGAGCTTGTTAAACGCTTTTATCAACACATCCTGACGTTTATGTCCCAGTTCGAACCTTCCGACATGGATGATGTATTTCTCTTTTGGTATGGAAGCCTCTCTCTTAGCTGCCATCTCTCTGATGAGATCGATATTAAAGGGATTATAGATCGTCATGATACTCTTTGGTCTTGCTTTGATGGTGTTGAGTAGGTCATCTCTCACCCCGTCAGATACGGTGATGAGGTGCTTGTCCTGGAAGCTTTTTTGTAGCTTGGCAGTCTTGAACGCTCGTAGAAGAGAGTTCTTCTTATGCCTTTTAAACCTTCTTTTACTTTGTGTATTATGAATGCAGTGAAAGACCTTCTCCTGGTCAAGCTTCAACAAAGAGATGATCTTTGAGCCTTCAAATGAACCAAGATTTGAGATAATCAGATCAAAAGCCCCGATCTCTTTGAGTAGTGCATTGACCTTTTTAGCATATTGATAAGGTCGAAGTTGCGATATCC
>JAUWRZ010000102.1 GCA_030610325.1 Sulfurimonadaceae bacterium
AAGCACTTAGTGAGACACTTAATCTCATAGATGCCAAGATCAAGAACAGACACATAGAGGTGATAGACGATCTGCAGACCATCTATACACAGGGGTATAGAAGCGAGTTTATCCAGGCAGTCATAAATATCATCAACAATGCGATCTATCAGCTTGAGAAGTTCAAAGCAAAAGAGAGAAAACTGCTTATCATCAGGACCACTCTCCAAAAAGAGCATATGACGATCACCATCACCGATAGCGGAGGTGGCATACCCGCCGATGCGATAGACAGACTCTTTGTCCCCTACTTCACTACCAAAGCTGACAATGTCGGTACCGGCATCGGTCTCTACCTCACCCATGAGATCATCGTCAATCACTTCTCCGGAACGATCAAAGCTGAGAATGTCGATTTCGAGCATAAGGGCCAACCACAACATGGCGCCTGTTTCACTATCACACTTCCACTCGCCGACCCCCGTTAGTCAAACGTCTTAACATACCATACTTTAGAGTGTTAAAAAATCATTATATGTTATAATCAGTGAATGGTTACAAGACTTCTTCAAAAAGGGAATAATGATGGGACTTAAGTATGTTGGACCAAAGGTCAATATCTCAAAATACGGTATGGATTTCGATAATAACAAAGAGGATAAGTTTGTCTATCTGAACATAGCACTTCAACTTCTCAAAGCACTCGATCATAAGTATATTGCCGATAAGGTCTACACCTTCGACACCGACTCCACATATCTCGACCAAAAAGAGGTCGAGCGGATGGCTCGGCACTACTGTGAGGATATCGACTCGGTCAGCAGTGAGGCAGAAGAGGCTGTACAGCACTATCTCGGTTATGAGATCAAACGTGCCAAGAAGAGCAGGAGCCTAAGTGATGATGAGAAACACGCCTTTGTCAATAACCTGAACATGATGCGCAGTTATATGGTCCAACGTGCTATCAACAAGACCGTCTACTACGCCATCATCAACAGACTTGTAGATGTTCTAAAAAAAGGCAATATCGACTACGTCATCGCACCGATGTTTCAGAAATTCGCCCATGTGTTTCACTCCATCCAGGGAGTCTTACAAAACCAGAAAGAGCCCATATACTCAAACATGGAGATCTATGAGGAAGATGGAAGACTATTGACTAAACTAGATATCCATAAGCGATAGCACTCTGCCACTACCGATAGAGGATATCAGCTTTTTAGCCTTGCGATCGTCTGTGCGAAGCGTACCTTCTCCTCTTTGGAGACATTCAGTCTAAGCATCTCTGGTTCAGCCAGGATGAGGATAGTCGAACCCATCTCGAAACAGCCAAAATCATCCCCTTTTTTCAGATAGAGCTCATCATACTCATAACTGATCGCTTCTCTGGCATCACCGTTTGTCTCGATAGAGGGTTCAAAGGAGAGTTGCATCTTTCCGACGTTCAATGCACCCACAAGTACCATGTAAAAACGCTTCTGCTGACTTGTCTCACACTCGATCACTACCCGTTCGTTCTCGATGAACAAGTCGACCTTCTTCTTAAGTGTAGGGATGTTCACCGGATAGAGCTTACCAGGTATATGTACGGCTTTCAGGACTTTAAGATCTGTCGGGATGTGATAACGGTGATAATCTTTTGGGGATAGATAGAGGTTGATGAAACTTCCATCTTCTATGCGCTTCTTCTGCTCATCATCAATATGATCTCCAAGCAACGCATCGACACTATAGGACATACCTTTGATCTGCAGTGCCTGATCCTTCTCAATATCACCACACTCTGTTATATACGAGTCACATGGGGAGATAAAGGCATCCGCCTCCATCGAGAAGTCACGTGGTTGGTTAAGATGACGGGTAAAAAGTGCGTTCAGTGTCTTGTAATTCGATGGCTCCTGAAACTCACCCATATCCAGACCCATCAATTTGACATAACCACTATTGATGACCTTCTGAGACCATGTGCTGTGCTCTTTAGAGGCGAACTTTCCGAACTTCTGCGAGATAGCACTTGTAAAATGTCTTTTCATCTTAATATCCTTCTTCACTGTTTTGTATAGGGCGTTTGGCGATCTCTTCGATCAAAACGGTAGCATAAGAGCCTTTTGGCAACGTGAAATGAAGCTCATACCAGGCATCATCCTCTTTGTACTCACCTTCGACATCCTGAGGAAAGACCCACGCATAGCGCCGGGCACCGTCGATGGCGACATCATCATCAAAGTCTTTCTCGATCTCTTCTGCCAATCCAGTCGCACGCTGAGCTCTCTGACCGCAAAGCAGGCCAGATGGTGAGACCTCTCCTGCATTAAATCTCTCAAGATCTCTCTCTTCACCTTCAAAGTGGAAAAGCCGGCCATGCGGATAGTGCATGATCACATCACCCTCAAACAGTTTAAAAGGGTGTACCTGAGCCTGCATGGTACGTATAGCCGCTTCGGGTAGGTTGAGCAGCTCAGTCAACTCAGCTGCGGAAAAGTTACTAAAGAGTGTGTTCATCTCGATCCGTCTACTGAGCCAGAGGTTGAACAGGTGACTCTGATAGGCATTGATATAGAGACGCTTCATCTTGACATTGCGCTCTTTTTTCTCGCCCCGTAAGATCGCTTCACCCTTTTTATAGTTCTCACCATCGAGTCCAAAACGCTGAAAGCCAAAGTAGTTCGGCATCCCGTTTTTCGCGATCTCTGCAAGCGCTTTATCTATCTTCTGAGCAGCTACAGGGGTCACCTTTTTCAGACGGATAAAGAAGCGGTTACCTTTGAGGTGTCCCATCCGGATCTTATTACCGTGATACTCCCGTGAAAGTATCTTTACTCCATCATGAGAGAACGACTCAAGCTTGTTCTCATACTTCTTTAAGAGTGAGATATACTGTTTGGTCATCGCGTTCTTGTCTTTGAGTCCGGCATAACCGATCTCTCTGGCTTTGATGCCAAGATGGTTCGCGATACGATCGATCATCTCCCAGGTGGAGAGGTTCTTTTTTCGTACATGCAGTACCATATGTTCACCCTCTCCGCTAAACGGATAGAGTGGGATCTCCTCAACGACAAAGTCACGTATACTCTGCTTGAAATAAAATGGTATCTTCGCATGTGAAAGTGAATAAAAACGGTCCATAGTTCTCTCTTATTTTAAAAATGGTGGGCTTTACAGCGGTTTTGGGACTTGCCTCTGACCGCTCGGCCGATGATCTGTAGGGGTGTTCGGTTCTTCTGTGCCAGTCTGATGACCCGCTTTCGCTGTCTGGGTGAGAAGCCTACAAGCATCTCATACTCCTCACCACTGCAACCTACTGCTTTAGGGACATCATGAAAAAAACGAGCTCCCATCCTGTTAAGCCGGCTAAGCTTCTCCAGATCACTGAAAAGCCCATCCGAGATATCCATACCGCAATGTAATGACTGCGTAGCATCCTTGACAAAAGCAGTGCGAAGTGAGAAGTCGACAAACTTCGAACCCTTATGGACCTTAGCTCCGCTAAGCAGATAGCGCAACTCTCTGCGGGCACGTCCAAGCTTACCTGTATACGCTAAAAGGTCTCCGGCTTTAAGACCCGTTCGCCACAACGGTCTATCACTCTCAGAGATGATGGTGACCGTGATATCAAGCTTCTTGTTGCTGATGGTATCACCACCAATGATCTGCAAGCCATACTCATCAGCTGCGCGCTGAAAACCGCGACTGAGTGCACGCATCTGCGAAGTCCCAAATGATGAGGGCATCGCAACACTTAAGAGTGCATACTTTGGTCGGGCGTTCATCGCAATAGCGTCAGAGATGTTTACCATCATCGCCCGGTAAGCTATCTGCTCTGGTGTCATCCATCGCCGCTTAAAATGTACATCCTCAAAAAAGGCATCTTTAGAGTAGACCGTATTTCCGATCACTGCGCCATCATCACCGATCGCATCACTCTTCGCACTAAAAAGGGAGATAAAATAGTCCTCTGCGTTCATCCAGCTCTTTTATATAGACCGATCCTCATAAAGATCGGTATCTAATAGATACGAAATAATAACCAATGATATTAAAAGCATCCTGATTGATCAGCTTTAGGGCACCTCTAATGACCCTGTGCATCATCAGCATCTTTAGATGTGCCCTTTACTACTGGCTTAATGGCATGAGTAACATGAAAAAATACAAGAGCACTCATAAAAACTTTATTTCTATCACTCTTTCTAGTATAATAGAGTCACATACACCATTTGAGGAACTCACCAATGCGTCCGACTATACAAGATATTTTTTTCACCTGGAAAAAACTGATACTGACCGTGACTCTCTTACTCAGCCTTATCACCTTTACAGCACTCCAGGAGCACACCTCTTTCAGTAAGATAGAGAACCTTCAAGAGCAAAAAGGTGTCATTGGTTTTATAGCCGAGATAAGCCGTATGGACCTCGAGTTCGCTGCCATACAGTATCGTGGAAAGGGCAAGATGCTTGAACTAAAGTACGAGAGACTGCTTACCCTTGATGGCTATGACCTTATTGGAAGACTGTTCGCCGAGGAGAGCGATGACTATCACGCTGATCTTAAAATACTTCAAGAGAAGGTAGAGACCTTCATCCAGAGTGCAAAGGTCTGGTATGACCCAGATGAGTCAGCACTGGATGTAAAAGAGCGTACACTGATCAACACCAAAGATAGCCTGATCACACATATCAATACTATGATCGAGAAGGACAACGCCTATGACTACTCCAAGTCACTCATCCGACATACCCTTATCTATCTGACACTTCTGATCATGATCGCCATGGCTATCACCTATTTCAAAAAGTCGGCAATGATCTTAAAAGACATCAAGTCGCTATATATGGTAGACATGCAAGGTAATGCGCATACCCCTGTGACAGATGAGATCACCATCATCGCCAAGCGCATGCGTAAAAAAACACTTAGTAGTGAGAACCCGGACATGATAGATCCCGTCACCGAGATCAATAACCACAAAGGACTGCTTTACGCCTATGCGAACAAGAAGAATGTCAAAGATGGTGCTTTTGTGGCAGTCGCCACCTTTAAGATCGATGAGTTTTCCATACTCGATAAGAAATACAGCAAGGATTTCACACAATCCATTCTAAAGAAGATCGCCTTCATGACTTCACTCTATCAGCAGCCAGCCGATATCATCGGACGTACCGACTACAGTGAGTTCACGATCATCTTTTCCAGAGCTGACCGAAACCAGGCCCTCAAAGATTGTCAACTGATCATGAGCAGTGTCGAAGAAGCCAAGTTCAAGACACCTGATGGCGAGAACCTTACTCTGACGCTCTCTACCGGATTCGCTCCAAAGCACACTAATGTCACTATCGACGATACGATGGGACAATCTAAAAAAGCGTTGGGCAAAGCGATGGCAGAGGGAGCTAACAGACTGATGCAGACCTAAAGAGAACATCAGCCGAACTTATCTTGCAGCTAGCCTTAAGCTCTATAGAAAACGCTCCAAAACGCCGCTACAGCGGCATATTCCGTGATTCATTTTGTAACATAAAAGACCTTCCCCCCTTCCAGACTGATTTTTAATCTAGTGCAAGGCTTGACTCGTTATAATCATCCAATATTTTACTACAATCAAGGGAAGGTGCATGAGTATTCCTATTTACACTTATGATGCAGTTATCGTCGGCGCAGGTCTGGCTGGTTCTACCGCTGCACGTGAGCTAGAGAAAGCCGGTAAAAAAGTTGCCGTTATAACCAAACTACATCCACTTCGCAGTCACTCAGGTGCTGCACAAGGTGGTATCAATGCCGCACTCAGTCTAGAGGACAGCATAGAACTTCACGAGTTCGACACGGTCAAAGGTGCTGACTATCTTGCAGATCAGGATGCAGTCGAACTGATGTGCCAACAGGCTCCGGAGACCATCCGTTGGGCTGAGCGTATGGGCGCGGCCTTCAGTCGTAATGATAACGGTACGATCGCACAACGTCCATTTGGCGGACAGTCCTCTCCACGGGCATGTTTTGCAAAAGACCGGACAGGGCTCACCCTGCTTCAGACAGTCTATGAGCAGGCACTGCGTGATGGTGTCGACTTCTGGGACGAATGGTACGCAGCAGATATCATCTATAAGGATGGTGCTGTTAGCGGAGTAGTCGCTTTTAACATCCGAAATATGGAAAAAGCGATCTTCAATGCCAAAGCTATTATGTTTGCTACAGGCGGATATGCACGATCATACAAGATCAATTCCAATGCGCATGCCAATACAGGTGATGGTCTCTCTATCGTCGCGAGACATGGTCTACCGCTTGAAGACATGGAGTTTGTACAGTTCCACCCATCAGGACTCTCCGGAAACGGTGTCCTTATCTCTGAAGCCGCACGCGGTGAAGGCGGTAAGCTGATCAACTCCGAAGGTGAGCGTTTCATGGAGAGATATGCTCCTAACAAGATGGAGCTTGCCTCACGTGATGTCGTCAGTCGCGCTATCATCCAGGAGATCCGTGAAGGTAGAGGTGTCGGTCCACGTAAAGACGCCGTGTTTATAGATCTTACACACCTTGGAGCAGATCTCATCATGGATCGTCTGCCGGAACTTCGTGACCTGGCCATCTGTTTCCTCGGTCTTGACATGGTAAAAGAGCCTATACTGATCAGTGCTACGGCTCACTACTCTATGGGTGGTATTCCTGTAGACAAAGATGGCCATGCACGTCTGAACAACACAGAGTTCGTCGAAGGCTTCTATGCTGCCGGTGAAGTCGCTTGTGTAAGTGTCCATGGTGCCAACCGCCTTGGAGCTAACTCAGTACTTGAGGCACTCTTCTTTGGACGTCACGTCGGAAAGACGATGCTTAGAGAGATCGATGGGCTTACGTTCCATCCAGCTTCTGAGGAAGATGCAGAGACCATGACCGCTGAGATCGAGGCGATCCTTACCTCAAACGGTAAAGAGAGAGTCCCGCAACTACGTAATGAACTACAACAGAGCATGACCGACAATGCCGGTGTGTTCCGTACTGAAGAGCTGATGGTAAAGCAGGTAGCCTTAGTAAAAGAGCTGCGCGAACGTTTCAAGGACATCCGTATTGACGACAAGTCCAAGATCTTCAACACAGACCTTCAAGAAGCGATCGAGCTGGGACATATGCTGGACTATTCACTTTTCATCGTAGAAAGTGCCCTTGCACGTAAAGAGAGCCGTGGAGCTCACTATCGTGAGGACTACACTACACGAGATGATGAGAACTTCCTGCTGCACACCATGGCCTATATGGATAAAGAGGGCGATATCTCACTTGAATACATGGATGTCACTCTCGGCAAACATGAAGTCCAAGAAAGAACATACTAAGGAGCCGATGTGAGTATGCAAGCAATCACAACACAAC
>JAUWRZ010000075.1 GCA_030610325.1 Sulfurimonadaceae bacterium
CATAGCCCACCAGGTTACCCACATCGACTCGCCGGGCACTGACGTGACCCGATATCGGTGCTTTGATGATGGTATAGCTTAGCTCTAGTTGGGCATTCTCGATGGCGGCATCATCAGCCGTGATCGCGGCGACAAGTTCACCCTGTCTTGCTACATGCTGCTCAAGTGTCGCCCGTGGTGCCAATCCATCTTCCACAAGCGGCTTGAAACGCGCGACATCTGCCTTGGCTAAGGTCAAGGATGCCTCGTTCTGACGTTTTTTGGCTTTGGCTGAAAGCAGATTGCTTTTGTATTGGTTCTGTTCGATCAAAAAGAGCTTATCGCCCTTATTGACATAGGCACCATCTTTAAAGTAGATCTTCTGCAGACGACCGGCGACCCGTGCCCGGATCTCCTGGTCACTACTGGCTTTTGTCATACCGGTATATTGCATCCAGAGCGGAAAGCTCTTCTTATGGACAGTCACGGTCTCGACACTGAGGGGCGGCGGAGCTTTACGCTCGATCGTCTGTTCGTTCCCACCACAACCGGTGAGAAATAGGAGTGTCCCAAGTACGATAAGGGAGGATAGTCGGTAAGTCATTGGAGATCCTGAGAGGAAGATATTGGACTATTATACTCTATTGGATAGGTGATGTCTACAAAAAAGCGTTTATTCTTATTACACTTTAGATATGAATAAAACATATGATCAATATTATAAAATATGAGGTATTAATATCCTCATCTCTACAACTCCCTTCAGGGGTGATCTTTACACATAATCGGGATCTAATCTTATGAAGGTTAAGATTTGCGATCTTATGCAGGAGCACTATATGTATCGTATTAGGACACTTTTTAAAAGTACCATACTGATGTCTGGTCTTCTTTTTGTGCCTGCTTCGTCATCAGCAGAGAGTGTGAAGAGTGCAGATGTCTCTGATGAAGTCATACATATCAGAGGTGAGAAGTGCTTTGATGATGAGGAGTATGCTAAAGCATACCCACTGCTTAAAAGAGAAGCCAACAGAGGCTCACGTCCTGCTATGTATCGTCTGGCTTTTATGTATGAGAACGGTCTGGGTGTGAAGCTCAACGAACAAAGAGCGACTTACTGGTATAAGCAGGCAGCTTCTGCTTATGACTATGTCCTGGATAGACAAGAAGCGTATGATGAGGAGAACAGTACTTTTGCGATGCGTGTGGCTGACCAGATCGATCCCCGGACCGACAAAGAGGGTGCGGCCTTTGCTAAGACTAAGATAGACACGAACACACCGGAGACAAAAGCACTTGTAGAGGGAATCCTTGGCGGGCACTTCTTTGGTCTGCAGCCGTACAATACCAACTTTATCTTGCCTGTGAGTTACGCGACGGAAAAATACCCCCGTGTTCAGGCGGGGACCCATCCAAACAACTTTACGCCGCAGCAACAGGAAGCCGGTCAGTATGACAGGAACGTAGAGGTGGAGTTTCAGCTTAGTCTTAAAAAGCCCATCACCTACGATCTCTTTGGATGGAACGAGTTCATCACTGTCGCTTATACACAAAAGGTGTGGTGGCAGCTCTATGAGAGTTCGGGACCGTTTCGTGAGACTAACTATCTGCCCGAGATCTATATAGGCGTACCGACTTCAGACCATATGGATAAGACCTATGGTCTTAAAGCGGGTAAGTTTGGTTTCTTGCATGAGTCTAATGGTCAGGGAGGGTACCGTTCGCGTTCATGGAACCGTTTTTACCTGACAGGGCTGTGGCAGTGGGATAACTTGTTTCTCGCAACGCGTGTCTGGCTTCGAGTCGCAGAAGATGAGAAGTATGAGGGCTATTATGAAGGTGAAGTCGACCCTGATACCGGTAAAGAGGACCCCAATGCCAGTGGGGATGACAACCCGCATATAGAGGAGTATCTGGGATATGGTGATATTAACATCGATTATCTCTATGAGAAGCATCAGTTCGGAGCACTGCTACGTTACAACTTCGGTGCAGGCGGATCGCAAAGAGGTGCGGTAGAACTGAACTGGTCATATCCCTTCTTTCAATCGAAGAACACCTTTTGGTATATGAAGATGTTTAGTGGTTATGGGGAGAGCCTGATCGACTATGACCGCTCTGTCACCAAAGCAGCATTTGGCTTATCCTTCTCACGAGGGCTTTTCTAGAGACTGGGAGACTGTCGGGTCTATCTGAGATATAGGATAGTACCCTATATGGCAAAAATCACAAAAACAGTGCAAATAGATGTGATATTGGGGCGACATAAGTCAAATTACCGCATAATGCTTTTTAAAGAGTCGTACAGGAGTGTTTTTAGATGCTAAGAGGACAGACGGCATGTGGTGATTGTGGCGTTATCATCGATGTCGATGACTTTGATACGACGCATCAATACTCCTGCCCGCGCTGTCACTCTACCTTCTACCGTCCCGGAGAGTCTTTTGACCTTGTGATGGTGATGGCGATCACTGCGACACTGTTCTTTGTGCCAGCGATTTTCTTGCCGATCATGACACTCGAGATCATGGGACAGTCCCACTCGATCACACTATTTGAAGCGGTCTGGTTCTTTGTGAGTGACGGTTACATCATCATCGCCCTGATCGCAGCAGCGTCGGGGGTGCTCATCCCACTTCTACTATTAGGCCTGATCATGATGATGACCATCGGGCTTAAGCTCGGTTATAAGCCTCGCTCGCTCAGTTACCTGTTTCGCTCCTATGAACATCTCAGTGGATGGGCTATGGCTGAGGTCTACCTGGTCAGCATCTTTGTAGCCATGATCAAGCTTGACGGCATGGCAGAGTTGACGCTGGACTTCGGTCTCTTCTCTTTTGGTTTTTTTCTGGTGACCTTCTATATAACGATCATCTGGTTCAACCCTCATGATCTCTGGAACCAAGATGTACTGGAGAAGTGATATCGGTGAGGAGAAGGTCCTCTGCAGGTTTTGCGGCCATCTTCAAGATGAGACGAGGTCTGAGTGCCTGCAGTGTGGTTCGGAGATGCACCAGCGCAAGCCTTACTCTGTTGTCCTGACCTGGGGATACGCCTTTGCAGCATCGATCTTTCTAATACCTGCCAACCTGCTTCCTATGATGGTCGTGACGGCACTTGGCAATGATGAGGGAAGTACTATCATGGAAGGTGTCATCTACTTTTTTGAACATGGTGAGGCGGGCATCGGAGCCATCATCTTCATCGCAAGTATTGTGGTCCCTTTCTTTAAACTGACTGTTCTCTTCTACCTTCTTGTGATCGTGCAGTTTGGTCTGCATGGCCATGCTTTACGGGCTACACGACTGTTTCATCTTATCCATTTTATCGGTAAGTGGTCGATGCTTGATATCTTTGTCGTAGCGCTGATGGTCTCGATCGTGCAGTTCCAGTCTCTGGCCAGTATCCATACCGGTGGTGCGGCGATCGCATTTGCCTTTGCCGTAGTCTTGACTATTGTCGCGACAGAGAAGTTCGATCCCAGGCTGATGTGGGATAGTGTCAAAAATTCTAAAGAGGACATCATATGCGTCAGAAGGCTGTAGTCAGAAAACGTAGGTCTATCTACATCGTATGGATCATCCCGTTTGTAGCCATGGCGATAGCAGGCTGGATGACTTTTAAATACTACGACGAAAAAGGTTTCGATATCGTCGTGACGTTTGAGAGTGGTGAAGGCTTTGCTGTGGGGAAGACTCCGCTGATGTACAAAGGTATCAAGGTCGGGCAGGTGAGTGCCATCGATATCAGTGCGGACCTTACCAAAGTGGATGTGACTGTCACAGTCGACAAACAGGCAACGGGGGTCGCACGTAAGGGAAATGTCTTCTGGAAGGTAGAGCCGAAAGTCTCGCTGACAGAAGTGACAGGACTCTCGACTATCTTGAGCGGGGCATTTATCAGTGTCATGCCCGCAGAGAGAAAATTGGCAAAACTGAACATCCTGGCCTATCAGAACCGATTTGTAGCGGTAGACCAGGAACCTATCGATATCTTTGAGCCGGGACTGCTTGTCAAGTTACATGCAGAAGAGTCCGGGATCCGTGAAGGCGCACCGATCTTGTTCAGAAAGATGGTCGTTGGAAAGGTACTTGATGTCTCGCTTGAGGATGAGGGTGTGGACTACCTTGTCCATATAGAAGATGATTATAAGCATCTTGTCAAGGAAGGCTCCCGATTCTGGAAGATCGATGCATTGGAGATCAGGGCATCACTCTCGGAGGTGCGAGTAGAGATGGACTCGCTTGCGACACTGCTTGCCGGAGGCATCACCTTTGACTCACCTCGTGAAGCGGAGTCGATCACGGAGCATCATAGTGAGTTTCATCTCTTTAGCGATATCGATGAGGTGAACCTTGACTCCGAAGTGATCGTACTGAAATCAAGACATGGCTATAACATCGATGCAGAGTCCACGAAGATCTACTTCAAAGGGATGAGTGCGGGTTATATCGTCTCTATCGATTATGACGCGGATGTCGATGTGACGACGTTCAAGATCAAACTGAGGTCTGCATTTAAGCATCTTATCCATGAAGGGACCTACTTTTGGGCGGTCACTCCTGAGATCGGTCTATCGACCGTTAAAGGTCTTGATGCCATAGTGCGAGGCTCCTACATCGCATTTGATGTCCATAAGGGTTCAGAGAAAGTAAAAAAGTCGTTTAGACTGCATGAACTCCCCATGCCGGTCTCCGGTAGGCATTTCACACTGCTAAGCAGGCAAGACCATGCCCTCAAGTCGGGCGTGAGTGTGAAATACAAAGGTATGAGTATCGGCTCTGTCCATAGAGTGACACTGGCCAAAGATGCTAAAGAGATGCAGATCGATATTGTCATCGGTAAAAAGTATGCGAAGCTTGTCAATGACAGCTCATCGTTTTACCTGCGACAGGCCATCGAGTCAGAGGTATCACTCGATGAGATGTATTTCAATGTCAGTCCTATCGAGACGATGATCCACGGTGGTATCGTACTTCAGACTACTGATCTCGGGCAGAGGAGCACGATACGCAGGTTTGGACTCTTTGAGAGCAAGAAGGCTTATGAAGAGAAGCGTTATCTTGAAGGTGGCGGTAAACGATTTAGACTCACTGCGGATGCCCTGGGCTCCATCAAGGTCGGCTCACCTCTGTATTTCAAAGATATCAAAGTCGGTAAAGTGATAGAGTACCTGTTTGATCATAAGAGCGATAAGGTGCTCATAACGGTCTATATAGAGCCAAAGTATTCAGATAGAGTGAACAGCTCGACGAGCTTTTATGATATCAGTGGTATCGAGGTCAAGGCTAGTCTTAATGGGGTAAGCATACGTACAGACTCCATGAGTTCTATGCTCTCTGGCGGTATTGCATTCAAGACTCCATTGAAAGCTGATGCGGTCGAAGAGATGCACAGTTTTGATCTCTATAAAGATGAGGGCAAGGCCGATGAGGACCATGTCGAGATCTCTTTGCTGATGGATCGGGGATTTGATCTTAAAGAGGGCAGTAAGATCATCTACAAGTCGATGACCGTTGGCCGCATCAAATCGATGCGACTTGAGGGAGATAGCGTCAATGCCATCGCATTGGTCAATACTGAATACACGGCTCTCTTTACAAAAGACGCACTCTTATGGATAGAAGACCTGAAGGTCGGACTTGAAGGCGTCAAGAACGCCTCTTCACTGCTAAACGGTCCATTCCTTGAGCTGATGCCGGGCAGATCGGATGAGCTGGGAGATCACTTTTTTGTCTCTGCCACTGCCCCGGCAGCGACGATCCATCAAGAAGGTCTGAGAGTGGTAGTCTCGGGTAAACGACTAAGCAGCCTAAAAGTCGGTTCATCGCTCTTCTATCGCCAGCTTAAGATAGGAAGTGTCGAGCAGTTCCGCCTCAGTGATGATGCGACAAGGGTGGAGCTGATGCTCTACATAGATAGATGCTACGCCTACCTGGTCAGACAGAACTCGGTCTTCTATAACTCTACGGCCATGGGGATGGAAGTGGATGTCTTTGGGGTCAAGGTGACTACAGAGACGGTAGATACGATGATAAAAGGGGGTATCTCACTCGTCACACCTGATGATGCGATGGCTAGAGCAGAGGAGATGCGTACGTTCACACTCTATGATGAGCCAGCTGAGTCATGGTTGGACTGGTCACCAAGTCTGCAAAACGACGAGGCTATGTGCGAGTGATCGCTTAGCCGTAATACAATATATAGGAGGAGAGAAGATGAGATTAGTAGAAGTGGGTGCTTTACCTAAAGTGTCAAACAAAGGGGTGAGTTTCGATCATACCAAGCCTGATAAGTATACTTTCTTACATGCAGCTATCGAGCTTTTGGAAGCGTTGAGTTTTGGACCCTCAGAGACGACCCAGCATCTCTATGACCATGCGGGAAAGACGTATAGTGGGGATGAGCTGCTGGAGCTGCTTAAGAAACATTGCAGGGATCTCGATGGCATACTCGTCTCGCGTGAGGATAAGAGTAAAGCACTTATCAAAGAGCAGATAGAGAGGGTCCATGAGAACAGTAGGGTCAGTGAAGATGGCCGTAAAGCATGGCTCAATAATATTGAGATAATGCGTGGTTACTATTTACAATATATGACAAACGAGAGTGCCTACCGATGTGCTCTTGAAGCGCTCGCCCAGGAGATCCATGATGCGCAGATCAAAGAGGTGACATTCCCGATGTTTAGGCATTATGGTATTGTCCTGCATGATCTCATCTATGTACTCGAGCATCGCAAGTCGCCCATAGATGCCGACCTGAGTATCGAGAAAAAAGATGATGAGATCATAGGAAAGCTCTCCATACAGCATCGGTAGGAGAGATCGTCCTGGCCCATATAAGACCGCATCAACAAGAGCAAGATATTAAAATAATAATATTTAACAAAATATGATATAATACGTTAAAAAATCATAAGTAATCTATGGTTTTTTACGTATTGGATGACCATGATCGACATCTTGATCCTTGAAAGCGATACAGTCACTGCCTCAGACCTTGCATTTATGCTCACGGGTTGGGGATGCAGAGTCGCAGGTCTGGTAAGTGATCATGCCGGTGCGATCCATTTTTGTGAACAGAAGAAGGTCGATCTCCTCATCGCTGAGACGAAGATAGATGGTGAGCCTGATGGCATCGAGACAGCATACATCTTACAGGAGATCTATGATATCCCTGTCATATTCACCACCTCACATATAGACAGTACTACATTGACAAATACTGCGAAAGTCGATTTTACCGCTTATCTTATCAAACCCTATAGAGAGAACGATCTACTGATAATGATCCGTCTGGCTATAGCCAAATATGACCTTTTAGGACAGACTGACCAAGATTGCTGTGGTTATGTCCATGATATCCATCTGAACAAGGTCTATTGTGATGAGCAAGAGATCATATTGACCGCCCATGAGAAGTCCCTCTTCTTACTGCTTTTTAATGAGAGAGGGACTTTAGTCACCCATGAGAGGATCGATGAAGTCATCTGGAGTGATGAGTTTGTCACCGATGAGACAAGACGGCAACTTGTCCATCGACTGAAGCTCAGACTCCCTCATGACTCTATTGAGATCGTACGCGGTCTCGGCTATAGGTTTAAATAGTCATTCATAACGGACTTCCCAACAACTCTCTTACAGAATCGTTTACCTTTATCGACCTCTACTTTTTGTTCTTACTCCTTTTATCTCTGTGTCTTCACCTATGTCACATCAGATGTCACGTTGACTTGTTATCATCTTTCTATAATAAGTAAAAAGGAGATGTTATGTTAGTGAATATCAGATCATTTATGATGGCGATCGCTTTGATGTCATTCCTTGTCGGCTGTGGAGGCGGGGGAGGTTCTTCTAATGTTACAGAAGAACCGCCTCTCCTAAAAGAGGAGATGACAGGTGTTGTATCTGTTGTCGATGAAGGCTTTACTGATCAAGGACTTGTAAATAGTGTCATCAGCAAAGATGGTGGCACAATAGAAGTGTCAACAGGTCCATTAAGTGGACTTAAAATAGAAGTGCCGGAAGGAGCTGTTTCAGAGGATGTCTCTTTTGATATCAAGTATTCAGATATATCCTCATTTGCAGGTCTGGTAGATAGTCTTGACTTTGACAGGAGGATCATACAAATAGGTGTGACAGGTTCTGAGATCTGGAATGAAAACAAGATCTTTGAAAGACCGGTCACGGTGACTCTTCCTTACGATGAAGTCAATGGAGTCGATGA
>JAUWRZ010000457.1 GCA_030610325.1 Sulfurimonadaceae bacterium
ACGCGTTGATCGCTCTTTTATTTTGAATGCGTTCCCATAACAGTCTAAAGATCAGTTTTGGCATGCTCTTATGACGCAAGATATTGTGGGGTTGATGAAGTAGTTCAGACTCGTTGTAGCCTGATATTCGGATAAAAGCTTCGTTGCCGTAAGTAATACGGCCTTTGAGATCAGTCTTGGAGACGATGAGATCATCGCTGTTCATAGTGATTTCCATACGACACCCTATAATAATTAAATTCAAATAATATTATAATATGTTAAGGTGTCACCAAGTGTCACTTTAGGGCACTTCTTTAGTATCTGCTAAACGAGTAGCCTCTTTGCGGTGTATTGATGATAAGGTCTTGCGGGATCTTCTTTCGTAGACGTTTGATAAGGCTTTTGATGATATCAGGCGAAAACTCTTTTTCAGAGTCATCTTCATAAAGATGATCAAAAAGCTCTAAAGCAGTGAAACTATGCGTAGCATCACTTATCAGAAGTGTAAGTAATGTCTGCTCTCTCTCAGTAAGCCTGATGGTAAGCCCTCTCTGGCTCAGCACCCTATTTCGATGATCCCACTTGAAACTATCCGAAAGCGTCAGGAACCTTGACAGCTCACGCTCCTCTTCCAACTCCGTACAGACATCAGAGAGTACTGAAAAGATCTGCTCGAAACTTAGAGGTTTTTGTATAAAACCGTTCACCCCTATGTTGATGAGTTCGACGAGGTACTTCGTATCACTGTATGCAGAGACGATAAGGACTTTTTGCGCTCTATTTATCTTAAAGAGAGCCTTGCTCAGGGCCACCCCATCAAGCTTCGGCATCTGGATGTCCGTGATGACAATATCTATATAGACTCCATTAGTGTCGAAATAGTCCTGATACAAGGCGAGTCCATCCTCGCCATCTTCAGCGACCAAGACCTGCTTGAAGAGATCTTGAAATAGTTCTGCGGTACTTTCACGCACTGCTTTATTATCTTCGACATAAAGAAGCGTGAAGTGCTGTGACACTTTTTTTAGGCGTTTTATCGCTGACATAATATAGATTATAGCTAAAACGATCGCTGTTGATCTGAAAATTGTTAGATATGGATGTAGAAAATTATGGGGTAGCGGTATCTGCTAGTTTTGTCGACGATCTCGCATGCTACTCATCGAGTAACCCTGACCATTAAAGGATGCCATCTCATTAAGCTCGCTCTCTTCCATAAGGTCATAGTTGTCCAGAGTGGGACGACTCTTTTTCTTTCGCCTGTCAAATACGTACTGACGCTGGTTAAAGAAGTGAAAGATACTTAGGATAGTGATGATAAGAATAATGGCTAATGTAATGTTCATGACGTGATATTGTATGGTAAATATCATTAAGTAGAAATAAAAGATATTCTTATATAAACTTGAACTATATGACTTCGATTATATAAAATATAGTTATAGACTATATGACTCTCTTTTCTATGATATTTGCCAGTAACTGTACGTATGTCTTCTTACTCTGCTCTACTTTTTTATGTTTCCTAAAGTCCGCATGAAGCCTACCCAGCTCTTTTTTCGTCTCCGTATCAAAGAGCTGTTCCGCGCTATGCTCCTGAAGATCGACCTCATCCCTTTTTGCATGCGATCTGTTGGCGATGACGATGGCGTGATGCATGCTGCGTGAGAGCAGTACAAAAGGGAAGTTCTCATCCTTCATCGGACCGATCTGCATCCTCTTAGTCTCGAACATCCCACCGAGGGTCACGACGTTAAGATATTTCCCATAGCCCAGCAGCCCACCGGCCGCACCGGCTACCGCACCGAGTGAAGCTCCCAAAAGTGTCATCACACCCCCATCGATCGGGATGACAAAGAGTCCGACACCACCACCAGCAGTAGCACCGACTGCCGCACCGACGACTGCCAATGAACTTCGGGAAAGACCAAAGAGCTTTCGACTCTCTTGCGAGAAGAGCTCCACACTATGAAAGTCCTCATGCTCACGGATCGTCACCAACCTTCGATGTCCCCACAAACGCTCGACCTCTTTTTGCGTCGTAGTCTCAAAGTCCATCAGCTCAGCCACATACGCTTTGGAGAGTCGGACTTCACTCTGTTCATCTATCACCTTCTCAAAAGGGGAAGAGAGCTTTTTATAGGTGATGGAACGGTAGATGTTCTCTGTGATCAGCATGGCAGTATCGGAAATAAGCTGAGTATGGTACTTCTTTAGAACCGCTATCGATGCTTTAAGCGCCTGAGTCCAACTCTCATCAAGATGCGAGAGTGCCTCAAGAAGATCGACCTTGTTCCCAAAGGTAACAGCCATAGGATCGAACATCCTCACCATCTTGAAGTGCTGGTTCAGCGCAGCTTTCCACGCTGTACTGTGATC
>JAUWRZ010000459.1 GCA_030610325.1 Sulfurimonadaceae bacterium
CTCTCAAACGGTGTCACTGCTATCTTTTTAGTCTGCTCCTCACGACCGACTTCAGCCGGCTGCAAAGCTCGGACGTTTACTTTTGAACTACAGCCTGTCACAGCAATAACTATTATGATGATCGATAAGACATATCTCATTAGCCACTCTGGATTAAGATCGATTATTAAAATCACATGATACGAGTCATCACCTTAGAAGGTCATAAACACCTTATGTTTTTTTAAATATAAATATCTACTTTTTTATTTTTATAGTAAGTACGATGTCTTACCATTTTGACCCAACTTCTAAAGAACAGATTCAAATAAGATCTGGACCAAGGTTCCAATAGAAGTAGCGATCTTCCCCACTTTATGTTCGTTAAAAATACAATATATTATTTATGATTCTCAAAATATATGACAATTATTACAAAAGTCCACGCTTCTAAAAGTTGTCAAGAAGTTTCAGTAACTTTAATTTATTCTTTAATGATTATGATCTATGCTAGTTTTATATCAGATAAAGGAAATATCATGCGAAAGATACTACTTGCAACAGCATTGTTGGCCACTGGTCTAGGAACATCTGTCTCTGCTTTTGAGCAGGAGGGGGTCAATGAAGGTAATAACAGATTAGCTTTATCTGCTATGTACTATCAGGAATCCCAGGATGGTCAGGATGAGAAACCTCGAACACTCTACATCTTTGGTAGTTTTTCCAGATTTTTTACGGATAGTATTGAAGCGGGTGTTGGTCTATCTTATTCATTGACTGACCCTGATACTGATGCTGACAGTACTATAAGCTATACGGCCTACCCATTTGTCAACTACAACTTCGATATAGCATCACCGACAATGGTACCCTATGTCGGTGCAGGTCTGGCATTT
The DNA here is from genome assembly GCA_030610325.1 of Sulfurimonadaceae bacterium. Taxonomy (GTDB): domain Bacteria; phylum Campylobacterota; class Campylobacteria; order Campylobacterales; family Sulfurimonadaceae; genus BB26. The sequence goes on from JAUWRZ010000459.1 coordinate 876, forward strand.
TTTGGTTTTGATTCTGGTGACGGAAATTCAGATACCAATCTTGGTTGGAACACTGAAGCCGGTTTAAAAATGTTTATCACTGAGATGGCTGCCTTTACTCCTGCTGTGTATTATCAGGACAATGGAGACTTTGGAGACCAACTCGGGCTCAAAGTCGGTGTAGAGATCTACTTTTAGACTTACTACCTCTTTTGAGGTAGCATGTTTAGTCTAGTAAAACTATTCTCTATATCTCACACTCAAAGGTAAGGCATGTCTTTTAAACTACTCTTTGTACTTATATTGATACTCAGTAATACACTCATGGCAAAGGTAGATATATCCTATAGCCTTGAGCGTATCCAGAAATCAAATATAAATGCCCGCGAACTCATCTTTACACCTTATGGAGATGAGCTACTTCTTTTTGGTAATCATCCCGATATCACTATATTTGACCTTCGCAAAAAAAGAAGTGAAAGAAAAGTCCCTACAGGACATAGTGGTATCTTGACAGCTGCCCTTAGTCCAGAGCAGACTTACATCGTGACATCAGATAAACGAGGTAGAGTAGAAGTAAGAAAGTTCGAGACGGGCGAACTGATCAGCACCATCAAAGATGATGAAGCAGTGACAGCTTTAGCTATCACTCCTGATGAGAAGAAGATCGCCACGGGAAATGATGACGGTGTCATCAAGATCTGGGATCTCAGATTTGGCAAACAGATGATGGAGTTTACTGGACATGAAAAGGCGATCCGTTCACTCTACTTTCTACCGGGTGGGAAGTACCTTTACTCTGCCAGTGAGGACAAGACGATCAGACAGTGGGACCTGTTAGCAAAAAAAGAGAGGCGAAATATCTTTGAGACCTCCAGTAAATGGGGAGAGCTTCATCATGTCTCTTTCTCGCCTGAGCTCATCGCTGAAGGTATTACCGAGGTAAAAAAGAACACATCAAACCGACGAAGTAAATCAGGTAGGCCGATCTGGAACTACATCATCAAAGTGCGCGATGCGCTAAGCGCAGAAGAGATATCAGAACTAGATGCCCACAAAGCTCCCGTGACCGATGTACAGATCAGTACTAATCAGAAATACATCGTCTCTGCATCAAAAGACCATACCGTTCGTATCTGGGAAAGTACGAACGGCAGACTGCTCTCGACAATACCTCTGGAGGATGAGGTAAACACCATCGCCATCAGTCCAAACAACCAGTGGCTCATAGCAGCGACTGATGACAAGAAGTTCTCTCTCTTCCAGCTTGAGATCAGTGACAGCAGCATGAGCAGTGATCAAGACTCGGAAAGCTTTGGTTCACATAGTGCCGATGCCCATCAAGAGAAGCGTTCACAGATCTATGCCGTGATCATTGGAATATCAAAGTACAAGAACAGTGCTATCTCACCATTGCAATATGCCAGTACCGATGCAAAAGCACTCTATGCTTTACTCACCTCCAAGAGCGGGATAGATGTCCCCAAAGAGAACGTTC
>JAUWRZ010000029.1 GCA_030610325.1 Sulfurimonadaceae bacterium
AGAGGAGAGAAGATATATCATGGGATAGAGATCAGAAGATATGAAGGATCCTGATCTCCAAATGCCTTGAATCTAAGGAAGACAGTCAACAGTATAATCAAAAAGATCGTCACACTTTGTCATGATCTCTATTTCTACCTTTTAGATACGATCTTATAACCTGAACCGTACTCATTTTGGATCGCATCTTTTGGCAGTTTGCTGCGTAGGCGCTTCATCAAGGAGGTTATCGCATCTTGCGAGAACACTTTATCACTCTGCTGGGCAAACAGATAATAGTAGATATGTTCATAGGAGATGGCATGACCGACCTTGCTACACAGCAACTCCAGTAACATGGATTCGCGCTCTTTTAAAGTGACCTGTTTAGCATTGTGCCATAGTATATGAGATCTTTTATCCCAGAAGATATCCTCACCCAAATAGACACGTTCCAAAGAGGCTCGGATCATATCTACAGTATCAAAAAGTACCTTTTTAAGTCTCTGCATCTCGATCGGTTTGATCAGATAGGTCACCAGGTTAAGCTCTACCGCACGTAACAGTCTTTCTTGTTGTGAATGTGCACTCATCACGATGATCTTTGTCTCGCTGTCTCGCTCCCTGATGCGTGAGATCAGACTGAGTCCATCCAGGTTTGGCATATTGATATCTGTCAGGATGATGTCTGGTCGCTTGTTCAAATAGTGCACATAAGCATCATGACCACATTTGGCCGTATAGACACTCTTAAAAAAAAGTTGAAGATATTCGCTCAGATGCTCTCGCAACTCCTCTTCATCTTCTGCGACAAGGATGCTGACATCATCTATCATCTGGTATCTCGATCGTAAATATCGCTCCGCTGCCACTGTTTTTCGCATACAGTGAGCCACCCATGTTCTCTTCTATGATCATCCTTGCGATATGCAGACCCAGACCGGTACCGATAGATTGATGTTTGGTGGTAAAGTAGGGATCAAATATTTTTGGCAATACCCCATCATCGATCCCTCCTGCATCATCAGCAATGGATAGAAGTGACACATCAGGCTCTTTTTTAAACCTGATATCTATCGATACCTGCAAAAGAGCTCTCTCTATCAGCAGATCATGAATATTAGTCAGTATAGAGACTATGACCTGCATAAACTCGTTCATCGATCCATAGACCCTCAGCGTACGATCTCCTGAGATAGAGATCGATATTCTCTCATCGTCAGTAGAGAGATGCACGATCTCAAGTGCTTTGATAAGCACATCATAAAGAGTAAAAGAGGACTTCTCTTTATAGGGACGATAATAGTTCATAAAATCCTCGATCGTCTCTGACATATAGGCTATTCGCGTCTCTATCTTTTGAAGTTTGTCAGAGATCTCATCTTGTGTCAGAGAAGCTGTCACGTTCTTCTCCTTCAAAATGGCGACGATCGTATTAACAATAGCCAAAGGCTGACGCCACTGATGAGCGATATTGCCGACCATCTCACCGATCTCAGCCTTTTTGGACTGCTCATAAAGCTGTGCAGTGCGCTCTTTTATCGTATGCTCTTTCTCCTGAAGTTCATGGATCGTATCGATCAGCTCCCTATTATATTTCTCTTCGATATAGAGCCCGCAATCAAGCTCTTTCATCTTTCTGATAAGCCCAGGAATATATCTTTTCTCTATGATGGAGCCGTGTTGTGGAGCAATAAGGTCTATATCGAGCTTCTCTATTTTGGAGAGTGCATAGTTAAAGATGTCTTTACTGGGCATATACTCCTGATGAAACAGTCTCGCCTTCTCAAAATAGTCTGCTCCAGCATAGAACTCCCACGACTCTTCGATCCCGCCAAAGATATCCCCGGAAAAAAGTGTCTTTGTTCGGGGCTCATAACTTACAAAAGCTCCTGGCGAGTGGCAGTAGGGAGTACTCAGAAAATCAAGTCTAAAGCCATTTTCTGTGACGAGGGTATTGTCATGTCTGTCGATCTCATAATATTGAGAGGTCACAAGATAGTGTTTGATCAAAACGGTCATACGTGAATGTGTCACAATAAGCAGGTCATCTCTGTCGATCAGTCTTTCGATCTCAGGTACTGCTGCAGCGAGGTCAGGGTCTTGATGATGCAAGATAATATATTTGATGGATCGAAGGTCTTTGATGGATCTTACTTTACGAACGGTCTCATCAAACTCAAGCATAGAACCCGGATCGATCAAGATCGATTCGTCACCGTTTTCTATAAAATAGGGATGGCACTGAAAGGAGTCGTTCTCGAGATACATCCCCACCCAATAGATATCAGGAGCGATGCAGACAGCTTCTTGGAAATCAGGGTCAGGCATCACCTTCGAACCACTTCAGCTGCTCTCGCAGTTTAACGACTTTTCCAACGACGATCAATGCCGGTGTAGGAATACCCTTACTCTTTTCAACGATGTTCTCCAGTGTACCGACTATGACCACCTGATCTTTAGTAGTACCACGACTGATCACCGCACAAGGGTAATCAGCTGGTTTACCTATCTCCATCAACTTCTTAGCGATCTTTGGCAGGTTGTGCAGTCCCATCAAAAAGACGATCGTATCATCAGTCTTGTAGTTTTCCCACGGTATCTGCGATGTCTTCTTATTTGGTGACTCATGCCCTGTGACCACTCGAAATGATACCGCGATCCCTCGGTGTGTGACTGGTATACCTGCATAAGCAGGAACAGCGACTGAAGAGGTAATACCCGGGATCACCTCAAAGCTAACACCACGTTCATGAAGATAGACTGCTTCCTCACCACCACGACCAAAGACAAAAGGGTCGCCGCCTTTAAGACGTACGACATTCTCATACTTTAGTGAGTTCTGGTAGATGGTCTCATTGATATCATCTTGCGGCATACTGTGTCTGCCATCCTCTTTTCCTACATAGACGAACTCACAACCATCTTTCGCCTCTTTAAGAAGCTCTGGATTTGCTAATCTGTCGTAGATGACGACATCTGCTTCTTTGATGACCCGAAGCGCCTTTATAGTCAACAGCTCCATATCGCCAGGACCTGCACCAGTCAAATAGACATTACCCATATAACTTCCTCTTTTCTAATACTTTATTATTGCTAATATCCGAGCCTGATATCTTGACCTCTATCTAGAAGATAGTAAAAAAATCTACTTATCCTCAAATATGAAGACACCAGATGGTTTTTTTATCTGAAATATCTCTCTACTTAGCCACCACCCTTTGGTATCGAGCACGGCTATTTTATTTGTGTCGTTCACTGAGACGTACAGTAGAGGCTTTTCATTTGACCAACGTACGTGAAGTACCTTACCGTCAAACTCAAAACGTTTGATGATCTTCAATGTCTCAGTATCGATGATCTGGATGACCGGGAACTTCTTACCACTAAACGTCACTGCCATATGCTTCTTATCCGGACTTAATGAGGTAAATACCGGAAGCCCTTCGGTCTCTATGTTCTTGACAAAGTTAAACTCTGAGTCATAGACCAGTACCTTGTTGTCACCGACTGCCGGGATAAAGACATGTCCACCGCCGATGCTCCAAAAACCAAAATGTGGTACTTTAAGTACAGGCTTTCGGTCTCCGAGCATGATATCTATCTTCGAGTATTTCATCGTGTCAAGGTCTACTACACCAAAGTGCGGGCTCTGGAAAAAGCCTGTGATAAAGTGGTTATCCTTTATCATCGCATCAAAAGGCATGGTACCTACATCTTCAAACTCTTTAAAGATCTCAAAATCAGGGACCTTCTTACCGCCGTTCTTATCATGAAGTACGGTTATCTTGTCATTATCCATCTGAGAGAAGATCAGGTAATCTTTATAGATCTTGATCCCTACGTTCTTAGAACCTGTGGCAAAAGACTTGACAGGCTTGAGATCACGGTCAAGGATATCGACACTTTTGTTGTCATAGTTTGCTACAGCGACATAATAGTCATTGATCACAAAACCGATGGCACTGTCACTGGTCTTGTACTCTTTAAGTATCTTCTCCTCTTTAGGGTCGAACTTGAGCACATAACCGTCACGACTGATGATATAGCCATCATCACCATAGAACTTGACGACTCCGTGGTTCATGTTGTGCATACCCTCCATACGTCCAGCAGGTAGGCCCTTTTCGATGATAGCCAGGGATGCGTTCTCTCTTTCGACGACAAATATCTTCTCAGACGCATTGGCTGCGACAGCCAGTGTCAATGCCAACGTGCTTGCAGCTAATAATCTTTTTATTATCATTTAATCTCTCTTTCTCTCTTCTTCAGTTAAATAACATGATGGGTCTTCACTCCAGAGATCTCCTGTAACGGCGTACGCACGGGCACGTGAGCCGCCATTACAGATATCTATCTGTTCACACTCTGCGCAGATACCACTGATCTGCTTTCTTGGATGGATACGCAGCTGGTCAAGAAGCTCGCCCTGCTGCCAGATATCTCCAAAGTCCTTTTCGATGATGTTTCCGGCAGTAAGCGGGAAGAACGGGTCAGGTCTCACATCACCTTCGCTATTGATGTTTAGAAGTTTACGCCCGGCACTGTTACCGCCCCAGGTGACAAGACGTTCACGCATCTTATCTTTAAGATCTGGGTACTCAGTAGCGAAGCGGTCCAGGAATAAAATAGCGTCTTGTTCCATATTTCCGGTAACGATCTCGAGATCACGTCCCTCTTTATAGTACTGAAACGCTTTGTCGAGGATAAAGTTCACCGATTCGCGTCGCTGCTCTTTACTCAGGTCCATCTTCAGGTTATCAAGTCCGCGTCCTGAGTAGACAAGGTGTGAGATATAGATCTTCGGGATGTTCTCGTCTTCTGCCAACTTGAAGATGTACTCCAGTGAACCCAGAGTATCTTTGGTGATGGTAAAGCGAATACCGACTTTGGAACCGGTGGAGTTTGCCAGTTTGACTGCCTTTAGTGTCTCTCTAAACGCACCTTTAAGTCCACGGAAATGGTCATGCGTCTCTTCATCACCATCGATACTGATACCGACATAGTCAAAAGTATCTACGATGCGCTGTACATTACCCTTTGTAAAGTAGAGGCCATTACTCGAGAGGTAGGTGATGATACCATTTGTCTTACAAAAATCAGCGATCTCAAAAAGATCTTTTCTTGTCAACGGTTCACCACCTGAGAAGATGATGAACTTGACACCGTTGGCTTTCATCTCAAGGATCGTCTTCTTGATCTGCTCTGTAGTCAATGTATCGACTTCATCCAAAGTAGACTTTGAGTAACAGTGCAGACATGAAAGGTTACATCGGTTGGTAAAGTTCCAGATACAGATCGAGCCATTAAGGATGCGCTCTGGCTTCTCTTCGACTACTGAACTTATCAGATTTGAAAGTCTAAACATTATTTATCACCTTTTGGTCTGTATGAGATTATGTACTCTGCGACAAGTCCACGCTCTTTATCACTAAGCTCTAATACCGGCATCACTGAACGTTTATGCCCAAAAGCTTTGTACATAGCCTGAGGCTCGATGATATAAGCCTCTATCTCATCTTTTGTCCGCTTGGCTGCCATCTGTGAGAACGATGGTCCAAATGCGACTGCTGTCTGATGATGACATCCCCAGCAGTAGGTCTCGAAGACTTTCTTACCTTCTGCCATATCATCGGCGTACAGTGATGTAGCGACGACTCCGGCTAACAGTAAATGCTTTATTATAGGTCCCATTGATCCTCTCCTGATTTACTGAATTTTGTATTATATACGAAGGTATATGATAGAAAAGCCAGTATATTGAATAAAATCTTATATTTGGGAAAGATCGTGCAGTTATGGAAGATCCTTCTCCCGAAGGAGAAGAAAATTGGTATTAAGCGCCAGGAATTGTTTGTCTGTGCTCAATAGAGTAAGTAAACGTAGGTGTTGTAAGACCTTTGATATACTTAATAAATTTACCAGTCTTAGCTTCATAGATACCGATACGTCCGGCATTCCACTCAGAGATCATAGTCCAGTGACCATGGTTTGCAGGCTCTGCGTGAAGGATACGTGGGATAATCGCTTTACCTTTAGCATCTTTGACAGTTGGGACATTCCAGCTGTAAAGTACTTTGTGTGTAACAGGATCAGTGACTGTACCTTTAGTAGTACCTACTTCAATAATACGATCTAGTTCAAGCGTCTGCTTGTTGATCAGGTGTACTTTGTTCCAGTTAGACTCACCACCGAGTACATTATCTGCCCAGAGGTATGGAGTGTGCTCAGATGTACCGATAAACAGTCCACCACCACCGATAGGGATCTGACGGATAACATCAAAGTTGTCGTCCCAGATAGTGACTTGACCAAGGTTCATGTTGACTGTAGCACCAAGTTGCTGACCAAGACCTTCGTTAAAGAATGAAGAACCCTGTCCTGGGTGCGGCTTAGCTGAAGGACCAGTATAGATCTTAGTGACTAAAGTCTTAGTCTTAAAGTCAACTACACCGACAACATCAGAACCCTGTGATGCGATAAACAGATAACGACCGATCTCTTTACCTTCGTTCAGGAAACCATCATGAAGGATCTTACCGATGTTCGGAATATCACCAACAATTGGGAAGTCCGGCTTAGAGTAATCTACAATATATACGTGACCTGCATCTTTAAGTGCAAATGCGATGTATGGACCATACGGTGTATCAAAGATACCAGCTACACGAGATGAGTTGATGTTACCATCGTTATCGATAACGCTTGCTGTAGGATACACTTTTAATGGCTCAAGAGTCATAGCGTCCATAAGAATAGCGCCGCCTGGTACATAGTTACCAGCCATCAGGTATTTACCATCTGGAGATACCGCAAGACCACGAGAGTCAGAACCGACTTGGACTTGAGCGATCTTCTGCTGGCCCGGAGTATTAAGGTCGAACATAGTCACAAGACCTGAACGAGAGATAGAGTAAGCATAACGAGGCTGACGTTTGTTAGTCACAGTTACGTGTACAGCAAAACCTGCAGGGTGCTTAGAAAGGACCTTACCTGAAGTACCATCAACGAATGCGACACGTTCAGCATCTCTTTCTGTTACGAAACAGATATCCGTGTTCTTCTTGACATCGACAGCTTTAGGATACTTCTTGAAGAACTCCATTCTGTCATTAAGTTTTTTCCAGCCTTCCGTGACGTTCTCAAGAGTCAGGACTTCCATCTTCTTGCCCTTGAAGTGCTGTAGATAGTCGACCATCTTGTCAGCATCAGCTTTTGAGAACTTCTCTTTAAATGGAGGCATAGCAGAACCTGCGACACCATTGAGTACCGCTTCTGAAAGCATATAAGAGTTTTTCTTGCCGATCACTGCAGGACGAAGGTCTGAACCGACACCACCCTCGTGGTTTGGTCCGTGACAACCTTGACACTCTCTCTCAAATACTTTCTCTACGTCCATACTTGATGTATCGGCAATTAGTCCCGATGAAACGACTGCTAAAGCAGCGACTGATGTAATTAACTTGTTTAATCTCATTTTTTCCCCTTTCAAATCAGATAACTCTAGCAAGCACTAGTGCTTGCCGGACAGTCCTAACCTTCACGCTCGATGCGTGCCTTCTCCTGCTTATAGATCCAAAACATTGGAAGTATGATAACAGTGTGAAGAAAGATAGTCAGAGTCAAAGGACCCTGGTTCAGCCAGCCAAAAAAACTTGGCACTACGTCTACAAATGGTTCAAACATCATAACCCTCCTTAACGTTCATGATGAGTAGCTTTACCGATACTCAACAAGTCTTTCGCGAGGAACACGAAACCTAACATGGTGACCGCACCCATGAACAGTCTCCAGTCCATTGCCTGTGCAAACCACATACCGCTCTGTCCATCGAAGTAACCGGCCCATGTAGCACCCATCTGTGCTCGAGAGACCATTACCTGGACATAACCGGCAATGGTAAGCGCTATACCCATTCCCATGACACCACCAGCGATCATCCATGTGGCCGCTATTGTTGACTTAGTACTCTTCATGACCTTGATACCGTTAGTACCCTGGACTGCCATATACATCATACCGATAAGGATCGTCGCATAAGCACCAAAGAACGCCAGGTGACCGTGCGCTGATGTGAACTGCGTACCGTGTGTATAAAGGTTGACCTGTGGCAGCGTATGGAAGAAGCCCCAGATACCAGCACCAAGGAAGTTACCAAATGCGTTCAGTACAAACCAGGTAAACGCAGGCTTGTTGTTGATGACAGATGCCGGGTTGCCTTTTGCCTCTTCTGCACCTTGCGTCTTACCCCAGTCATAAAGGACGTGGATGAACATCGCTACAAGTGGCAATGGCTCTAGTGCACTAAACAGTGCTCCGATCTCCCACCAGTACTCAGGTGTACCGATCCAGAAGTAGTGGTGTCCAAGACCCAGGATACCTGAACCAAACAGCATCGCTACTTCGATCCATAACCACATCTCGACGACTTTACGGTGTGCACCGATCATAGTGATAAGACCATAAGCAGCGATAGCACCTACATAGACTTCCCATGTAGCTTCGACCCAAAGGTGTATTACCCACCACCACCAGAACTGGTCTACAGAGATATTGTCAGTAAAGAACATACCTGTCAGATAGAGACCTGCGAATGCAAGCATATCTGCCATCAGTACTGTAACGATACCAGTCTGCTTACCCTTCATACCAGTCGCAAAAAGATTAAAGACAAAACCAAGTGCGACAACGACGATACCAAAGTCTGCCCAGCGAGGTGCTTCGATGTACTCACGTCCCTCATGGATCAACCAGATAGATGATTCAGTTGCAGGTCCGACTTGTACAAGAAGATAGACAAGTACAACGACTACGATCGCTCCTGCAAAGACCCAGAAAAGAAGTTTACCGATCTTGATACCGACCGTCTCGATCCCTGTCTCATCAGGAAGTAACCAGTAGACTGCACCAAACATAGCAAAGACCATCCATACGACGAGTGCGTTGATGTGGATCATTCTTGCTACTGAGAAGTCGACTATCTCAAAAAGAAAACCTGGCATGACATACTGAATAGCCGCTACGAGACCAAATAACAGTTGCGCACCAAAGAGAATAGCTGCAAAAGTAAAGTACCAGGTAGCCAGCTGTTTAGATTCGCTACCGACACCTGTTAGATGATTACTTGCCATGAACAGCTCCTTTTATTTTTCCGAAGTTTCTTGGGAAACCATTTGTATCTATTGATGACATATGTTTCAAGAAAGCGACAAGACCCTGAGCCTCTTCAGCAGTAATACCAAGATCTGGCATCATACGTGCATGAGTAGGATACTGTGAAGGGTGCTGTAAGAACTCAGCCATAGCTTCCTCTTTTGAACTTTTTCCTGTCATAGACTGCAAAGAACCTTCTGGTCCCCATGCTGGGTCTAACCATGCTTTTGTAAGGTCAGGAGCGTAATAAGCACCATTACCCAAAAGTGTGTGACAGTTCATACAGTTTTTAGACTGTGATCCCAGTTTACCCAGGTGAAGCAACTCAGCTGCTTCTTCTTCAGACCAGTCATCACGTCCAAAGAACATCTCTTTTTCGCCTATCACCGGTACTTCATGTCCACGTACTGTGTCCATCTCATAGGTGATCTTATAGTTTATGACGGTTGGGGCCGGAACCCGCTTAGTCACACCATTTTGCAAGTCGGCATCTGTACCCATTGAGATCTGAGCAGACGTATCAAACGTCAACCAGATCAACAATATAGATGCAAAACCCGTAACCCAGGCAGCGGAACGCTGCCAGAAACGATTATCGCTCCAGACTGATCTTTTAGCCACTTTCACTCCTCTTAATGTTTAACTATTATCACTGACTACTTCATGTTCGTTCTCTTCATGGACTCTGTCGATCATGTAGTAGATCGCATGTGGCAAGAACAGATAACCTATCATGGTCACTATTAGTGCTTTTTGCGTAAACTCCCCTACATGCATCAGACTACCCATAAGATACAGACAGTAAGCAGTCAACACCCAACCCAGATAACCAAATGGCATCACCCAGGGTTTAAATGCACCGACTTTTACGAAGGTGAAGACGATAGCGTAGACCGCTCCAAAAACCAATACAAGAGAGGAAGAGATAAATATCGGCAAGAAATCATCTAGTGCGATCTCCGCTATCATGACCGATTCATTAATTGGTGCCAACATATTCTCTACCTCGTGTTTTAGATTTTAGATTCGGGACAATTTTATTATGATCAACATTTGTTTTACTTGATATGTGTCAAATATCCATCTTAATGATGAGATTTAAGATGATTTTTACGTTTTGTTACAGTTAAAGTCACAAATAGATACCTAAGCAGCGATAGTATCTTGATTTTTTCATTACTACTAACACGATCAAGCAACTATTTGAATGCTTACAGACCTGGAGATGAAAACAGATGAAAGTCCCAATATAAGGGCATTTAAGGGGATAATATTATGTTTATCACGATAAGAAATATAAAACAATATCATTAAAATAATATTATTTGAAGCAGTGTGGATATAATAGAAAATAATAGATGAATAGCACAGAAAAAGTAGTTATCTTTTAAGGTTAGAGCATTCGATCGCTACGGATCCTGTACATAAGAGAGCAGAGAGTCTCCAAATCTTAAGGAGGACTTTGTCCTGCACGTACGTAGTGATCAAATGCTCTCAGCGCTTACTTCTTTATTTCAAAGCGCTCTTTTTTCAATAGAGTGAACGAGGAGAGCCTCTTATCAGTCAATCCAAGTCCATTTGCAGCTTTTGGAGAAACACGATAAAAGCCCATCTTTGCCTCAACCACATCCGCATCCTTCAAGAGGTAGGTAAAAGTGACTGCCCTGCTCTCTTTTGCCTGTATCTGCGTATCTTTGACTATGCTATCCGCGATCCATGGCATGGTAGCTTTACCATCCTTACCGATGACTCTGGCAAAAGAGACTGGTTCAAGGTCTATCTCCTTGCCCTCTCTTTTTACGGACACCTGTAACTCTGCAAGGCGAAGCGGATGCAGGAAAAGCGGATGATTCGCCTCGTTTTTGACAGTAAGGACAAAACCTGTCTCATCACGACTGAGATCTAGCTTCACATACTGTGCAAGCATCTTCGGCTTATCAGCGACTCCGGTAAACCCATGATAACGGTGAGAAGCTGACTCATGTACCGTGTTCATAGCCCCCTTTACCAGCGGCATATGACAGCTTATGCAGTTCTTCTCATCAGATGGGTCGTGCTTGGCATCAGTCTTGCAGACGGCAAACTTATGGGCGTTCTCTTTATGCGAGTGACAACCCATACACATCTTGCCATCATAGTAGTCGCTATTACTGAAGTCGATCTTGTGGTAAGGTGAACCGCTCTTCTCTGTGACCATACCAAAAAAGCTGCTATTTCTACTAAAAGAGACATCATCCTCACCCTCTTTACCCTCTCTTGCAGAGTAGAGGACCTTCTCTTTGTCAGTAAAGATGTTCTTGTTGGCTTTAGCATGCTCTTCAATACGCTCTATCGTATGACAGCTTACACACGAGACCCCCTCTTCGAGTTGTGCATTGTTACGCTGTGGAAGGGCACTTTCACCTGCTTCAAGCTTCTCAAGCAACTCAAGGTCTGCCGGTGTATGACACTTGGCACAGCTATACTTCTCTTCCTCTTTCAGGGGATGCTTGTCCCAGACTGCTTTATGGATAGGATCGGTGTAGATAGAGGACTTTCTGTGTGAGGAGTCATAAAACTCATCATAGATGACCGGATGGCACTTTTGACATACCTTACTCTCTGCCATATTGGCCGAGGCATTCGATGCCAACAGACCAAACATCACTATCAGTATTACTCTTTGCATAGGGGCTCCACATTTTTATTAGTCGAATAATAATGAAAACAAGATGAGATCGACTTGATGTCTATCAATGTGGAAGGGAAATATGTCTGTTTTTTGTTGAGAAGTGTGGTGAGGTCGTTTGGACGGTAAAGATCTTGATGTCAGTCAAGTCGCTGATCGCATCAATAGCAGTATGGACGTCAGAGGGGACACAGCTTCATTTTTTGCTCCGCTCAAAACCTCGCAACTGTCCCGCGCTATCAAGCGGCTCAGGTCTGTTGTCATACGTCTTGATACTGGGTTCATGGGTTGACTTTTTTCATGCCAAAAGCGCGAAGAAGTCGTTTGGACGATAAAGATCTTGATGTTCAATCAAGCTGCTGATTGCATCAACAGCCGTATGGACATCAGAGGGGACACAGCTTCATTTTTTGCTTCGCTCAAAACCTCGCAACTGTCCCGCGCTATCAAGCGGCTCAGGTCTGTTGTCATG
>JAUWRZ010000239.1 GCA_030610325.1 Sulfurimonadaceae bacterium
ATCTTCATCTATCAGGCTGAGACAGCCATAGACCACCCGATGATAAAGAGACAGCGCACTCCTGAAGCCGACTAAAGGCTTACTTAAAGACGCCAAACGAACAAGTCCGTTTGACTACACTTACCAGTACTAACCAATGGCACTGGTCACACGAACGCTAAGTCTGCTTCGGCAGTAGGCCCTCACACTGTTTGCATTCTATACTTTGAAATGGTATAGAACAGACCTGCTCTGGGTCGCTTGTCTCAAACCTTTGTCATGTAATATTTATTCGCTTAGATCAATGGCATTGGAGGCCCTAAGTCATACGCTTTTTTTGCCGATCTTGTCTACAGTGTAAGATCGAGTGCATAGAAGTCGTGAACTTTTGGCAAGACAATCGAAATATACAAGTAAAAACAGAATGTATTAAACTCTATTTTAGTGATTTGCTAATAATATAGGTTATACATAAACTTCTCAGGTCCAGATACCCTCTGCCGACCTGAGTCAAACAGGGGCGCCGAGATGGAAAAAGTGATGTCGGAAGAGGATTTTATAATCTCTAAAACAGATAGTAAGGGGAAATTGACCTATGTCAACAAGATCTTTATAGAGATGGCTGGGTATGAGGAGGAGGAGCTTTTAGGCAAACCGCATAATATCGTTCGTCATCCCGACATGCCTCGTACAGTCTTTAGACTGCTCTGGGAGCGGATCAGCCATAGAGAGGAGATCTTTGCCTACGTGGTCAACAAAAGCAAGAACGGTGACTACTACTGGGTCTATGCCAATGTGACGGCATCAGTCGACCCGAGGGGAAACATACTCGGTTATTACTCCGTACGCCGTAAACCAAATCCGTCGGCACTTTCCATCATCAAACCGCTCTATGCAAAGATGGTCGATGCGGAGAAACGTGGGGGCATGGATGCCTCGAAGAGACTACTCGAAGAAGTACTATATGAGAAAGGAGTCGGTTATGATGAGTTTATCATCGATATTCAAAAGTAAGCAGCTCATATTTTTTTATGCGGTGATGTTGGTCATATTGCTTCTTAGTCTCTTTGAAGGGGACTATATCGTAGCCGGAGTCGCTCTATTGGGCACCTTTGTAGCTCCTTTTCTACCTGCGGGGACATCACGGCGCTCTCAGCGGATATCGGATGAGATCGACCGTGTCCTTACTGCTGCGGCTGAAGGAGATCTGGAGCAGCGGATCACCCATATCAAGACGAGAGATGCAGCACAGGAGAAGCTGGCCTGGTCAGTCAACGATGTACTTGACCAGCTCGAAGCCTATATGCGTGATTCCAGTACAGCGATCACCTCGGCATCGGAGGGCAAGACCTATCGTCAGACCTATCCGGCCGGACTAAAAGGGAGCTTTAAGAGCTCCTCCAAGCAGCTTAAAGATGCCGTCGAATCCGTCGCTACTGGTTATGAGACAAAACTGCGTGGAGATCTTTCCGGAAGATTAAGTAACCTTGGCGGAGGTATGGCGGAGGGACTCGCGGTGATACAGCGTGACATCATCAAGACAGAGGCTGATGCGGTCAATATCGTCAGTACCTCTGAAGAGACGGCCGAAGAGTCAGAGAAGAGCCTGCAAAGCGTTATTGAGATCTCACAGCAGTTGGCCAATCTTACTGAACTCATCGGTAGTACGCATGAGGGCATCGTGAGCCTGGGTGAGCGTTCGAGAGAGATCTCTGTGGTAGTCGGGCTTATCAAGGACATCGCTGATCAGACAAATCTGCTTGCGCTCAATGCAGCCATCGAAGCAGCTCGCGCGGGTGAGCATGGACGTGGTTTTGCCGTTGTCGCTGATGAGGTGAGAAAACTGGCAGAACGTACGCAAAAAGCGACGCATGAGATAGAGATCACCATCTCTACCTTGCAACAGGAGTCCGCAGACATCCAGACCAACTCTGAGCAGATCTCTGAGATCGCAGATGCTTCAGCGACCGTTATCAATGAGTTTGAGACGACATTTGAAGGCTTCGCCGGTACAGCTAGTGAGTCTGCAGAGGTCGCGATCGCGATCCAGAACAAACTCTACCCTACACTGGTGAAAGTCGATCATATCGTCTTTAAGTCACGAGCCTACTCGACGGTCCTTGAAGGAGATAGCAGTGCAGAGTTCGCCGATCATCATCACTGTCGTATGGGTAAGTGGTATGATGCAGCAGGCAAGGAACGTTTTGGGTTTACCAAGTCCTACAAGGCTATGGACGTGCCTCATAAGACCGTACATGACTCGGTCTTCTCAAACCTGGAGTTCGTCAGAGAAGCAGCGACACTCAAAGGGGATAATCCAGCTAGTATCGTCAAAAACTTTGAGACGATGGAGAATGCTTCTACGAAGCTCTTTGTCCTGCTTGATGGTATGGTAGATGAGTTTGCCAGTACAAAAAGGTAAAGATCCCCTGTATTTAAAAGGATTTAAAGGATATTTACGTTTTGTTAACCAAGAGAGCTTATAATTTTAGTACCTCTTCAGTAAGCAGCTACGAAGAGACTTCATTTATTCACTCCTTTAAGATTCAAAGACTAGAGTCAGGTACTACTCCTTCCTGACTCAGCTCCTTTCCACTTTACCTATAAGATGTAACAAGAAAAGTTTTTTTTCACTATAATATTTCTCTCGTTAGTTATCTATAAGTGTATATTGGATAGACTCCATGATGTCGAATAAGCGCATCGTAGCCAAAAAACAGTTTGGCCAGAACTTTTTAAAAGATGAGCGGATACTTCGAGAGATCGTCGAAGCGATGCCCGAGAATGCGAACAAGATCGCAGAGATCGGGCCTGGCTTAGGTGATCTAACTAACTATTTAGTTGATGTCAAGAGCGTAGTTGCTTTTGAGGTCGATACTGACTTATGCAAGCATATTGAGACCCGTTTTTATGATGCTATCAATACCAGCCATCTGACTCTCCATTGCGGAGATGTTCTGGAGCGCTGGCAGAGTACACTTTTGGATGAACCGTATGATCTAGTGGCAAACCTGCCTTACTACATCGCGACGAACATCATCCTTAGAGCACTTGCCGATACACAGTGTGAAAATATGCTTGTCATGGTCCAGCGTGAAGTGGCATTGAAATTTGCCGCTGAACCCGGAGAGAAGAATTTTGGAGCGCTTGGCGTGATAGCGCAGAGTGTGGCAGAAGTGCAGGTCGTCGTAGACGTACCGCCACACTCTTTTGAGCCCCCTCCAAAAGTCGATTCTGCTGTGCTGCTGATACGCAAGCATACAGATCGTGATGATGAAGCGTTTGAACTTTTTTTACGGACGGCTTTTACACAGCCGCGTAAGACGCTTTATAAGAACCTCTCGGTGTATTATGAGAAGGAGAAGGTAAAAGCTGCACTTGAACAGCTTGGACTTGCTTCTTCTATCCGACCTCACCAGTTAGCTACCAGGGACTATCACCAACTCTATAATATTTTATAAAAGGAGTTTGGATGGCAGACGAAAGCCAAAACAACACTACTACAGGCGAGAGCCAAAACAACACTACTGCAGGCGAGAGCCAAAACACACAGACTGCACCAAGCACTGAGAGCAAGGGTGACAATAACAGAGATCCCGGCACTGCTCCCGTCGAAGGTGAGAACAAGAACCCTCGGCCACAAAACCGAAATCGTAACAACCGAAATCGTAACAATCAGAACCGAAATAGAAATAACCAAAACAGAGGCAGCAGCGATACGGTAGAGGGCAGTGAAGGCGAAGAGAAACGCAGTAACCCGAATCAAAACCAAAATCGTAACCAAAACCGTAATCGAAACCCGAATCAAAGTCAGAATCAAAGTCAGAACCGTAATGCCAAAAGCGGCGGCGGTCGAGGCGGTAAAGGTGGTGGACGTGGACGACGTAACGCCCCTGCACCTACCGACAAGACACTTCTGGAGTTTGTCAAGAAGAACCATGAGATCCAGAAAGCGCGCCTTAACCCACATCTCAAACTAGACCTTAACTCGACCGATAAGATCCGGATCACACCACTTGGCGGATTGGGTGAGATCGGTGGAAACATCACGGTCTTTGAGACAGAGAAAGAGGCGATCTTGATCGATGTGGGGATGAGCTTCCCTGATGAAGAGATGCACGGTGTCGATATCCTGGTCCCGGACTTTACCTATGTCCGTGAGATCCGTAACAAGATCGTCGGTATCGTCATCACACATGCTCACGAAGACCATATCGGTGCAGTACCCTACCTGTTTAAAGAGATGCAGTTTCCTATCTACGGGACATCTTTGCCTCTGGCGATGATCGGTAACAAGTTTGACGAGCATCACCTCAAAGAGCACC
>JAUWRZ010000068.1 GCA_030610325.1 Sulfurimonadaceae bacterium
AGCCATGTTCGACGGGATCGATGATGTTGTACGGTATTTCTCTTTGGTTAAGGTCAAAGATCTCATTTGAGCGAAATGCAGTCACAGCATCCACTTTTTTAGTTATGAAATCCTCGAGATCGAATGTAGGTTGGATGAACGTCGTGTTCTCTGCCGTGATATTGAAATATTCTAATAAAATCGAGAGTGAACTGTTAAGGCGATTGTTCTCACTCATCATCAGCTGTTTTCCGAGAAGGTCCAAAGGACTTTTTATCTCAGGTTGGGTGATAAGGACAAGAGGAGAGCGTTGAAAGTAAGTGGCAAGAAGTGTGACGTCTTGTAACTTTTTGTCTTGATAGATGATGATACTGTTGTTGATGGCGTAGTCGATCTTTTTGTCTAAGAGATCCTGGATGCTGTTGGTATTGTCATATTCGAGGATATCGACATCAAGGCCCACCTCTTTATAATAGCCTCTCTCTTTGGCTACGATAAATCCGGCAAACTGAAACTGATACTTCCACTGAAGTTGTAATCGGACCTTCTCGGGTCTGATATCTTCCGCCGGTAACAGGATGTTAAAGAGAAAAAGAAGTGTCAATATCAGTCGCAATCTCTCTCCTGTCATTTATGGCGATGGATTGATCTAGAGAATATGACCATAAGTATAACTAATCTTGGGACATATTGTTAACATGATATCTCTTTTGTGGACATTTTCTAATAAGTACGTTTGGGAGATAGTAAAAGAGGAACAGTTGATGCTAATCAATAGACCGATGGTGCCGATCTCAGTTGGGATTGTCATAGGGTGATGTTCTCTCTTTTTAAGGAGGAGAAGATGGATAAGCCGATCTGGGCACTGCCTACAGTAGCAGTCATGGCCTCTTTTTTGACGTTTTTAGTCCTTGCTATAGAGCATCTGCGTACTATACTCTCCTGAGCTTTTGGGTAGTAGCGGATGCTCCTCTCATCATGGATGATCATCTGCAGAAGATAGAACTAATAGTATACGAAAAGTAACATATATTAATATTATAAATCTGGGAATAGATGGAATAAGTGAGATATCATATGATTTTAGCAATAATTAATTGTTTAAAACTATAAGTAACATATATAGTAAAGAGTCTATACTCTTTGAGATGGACCTCTTTTGTAAATATGGATGCCTTATAGTAAATCAAAATAAGGTATATCTTATGCACAGATCTTCTTATCTATCCATAGCAGCAGCTACTATCTTAACACTCTCAGTCAATGTCTCAGCACTTGAGTTCCACACCGTAGGATACAAGTCCGTCGGGATGGGTGGCGCTGCTGTTGCCAACTCCAGTGGTTCCGCAGCTGCCTATAATAATCCGGCTATGCTTGCCTTTGCGAAACATGATGTAGAGGTCTACACAGGAGTAGGTCTCAGTACCCATGATGGCGGAATGATCGCTTCCATGTCTGAACTCAACGATCTCGGTTTTACCGAGACTATCGATAGGATCCAGGATGGAGATATAACCAACATCCGTCCGGGGGACCGTCAACTCTTGCTTGATGCCGGAGATATCATCATGGATATGAACGGTCAAGCTGCCGAGATAGCACCACATGTCTCACTGGGTATTCAGGTCGGCAACTTTGGTACTGGTATCTTTGCTGTTGGTGAAGGTGCTGCAGTCGGGGTCATCGATCAGGCTCATAATGAGTATATCTTTCATGACAGTTCACGAGACCTCTACTATGATATCAATGGTAATCTGAGAACGGAGCAGGACTATGAGGATAAGTCGATCGTCTATGCGATCGAGAACGGTGATACTTATGCCGCACTCTATGGTGTGGCGATCGCTGAGATACCACTAGCTTATGGGCATGCGTTCTCGACAGAGATCGGTACGATCGCAGTAGGTGGGTCACTTAAGCTGATGCAGGGTACTACGTTCTTTGGAAAATATGCACTTGATGTCGATGAGGAGTTCTCTGATATCATGGATAACAGTGATGAGACATCGACGCAGTTCGGTATTGACCTTGGTGTGGCTTACAGACCTGTCTTTAGAAAAGACCTGACATTGGCTGTCGCCGGTAAAAACCTTAATTCTCCTGAGTTTGACTATGTCACCAATCCTATTATTTCGACCTATGAGGTCAAACCGATGATACGTCTTGGTGCAGCTTATGATATCTTTGATTCACTCGAAGCTGCCGTAGACTTTGACCTGACGGCCAATGAGACGATGATGCCAGATGTCGATGCACAGTATCTTGGTGGAGGATTGAACTACCATCCGTTTACCTGGCTCTCTGTCCGTGGTGGCGCGATGAAGAACATGGACTCCTCTGATGATGCCGGCCTTATCTATACCGCTGGTCTGGGTATCGGTGCGAAGTGGCTACAGCTTGACCTCTCCGGTCAGATGTCTACAGATGATGTGACTGTCAATGGTGAGACCTATCCGGCTTACGCCAAAGTCAACCTTGCCGTTGTCTCCAAGTGGTAAGCCTTAGATAGATATACTGGGTTGTTAGCAACATCATCACCAGCGGTGACCCCTGCCTAAGACTAAGTAAAATAGATCTTACTTAGTTGAAAGAGGTGCTCTTTATTTGACATCTAATAATAAAATCTTATATTTCATGATTTGTACATCTTATATTGTTATCATCTGCTATATCTATAAGAAGGGCATCTCATGATACATGATCACATAAAGATCGAAACAATAGGAAAAGTCAAATGGCTTGAAGATGTGGCTCGTATGTTAAAAAGAAGTGTTTCGGATGCTGATCTGGATATCTTACTGTTGGGGACAAAGGATCATGACTCTGAGAGATTGAAAAAGTCTTATAGAGAGATCGTTGGTATAAGCCAATCAAAATTAGACCGCCTCGAAGAAGCATTGAGGACCATCGAGGAGTATAGAAGACGACAACACTGTTCGAAGTGGTGCCATCAAACTCATGGATACTTTTAATGGTCCTGGTCTGAACTCTCTTTAATGCTAACGATATCAAAGTCCGTACTTACCTACATAAGGTGTTGTGAGAATGCACATACCTCTTTTTATAACCGGCATTGACCTTTATTTCCAGTCCTGACCTATTAAGAACGGGTGATGAGTTTTTTGATCACCATATCCCGCACCGATCATGACTATCTCTTTTACCTCTCTTTTATACTCATAGATCGGAACTTTTGAGAATATTAATAGCCCTTTACTGCGATGTTTTATGAGATGTCTTACTCTTAAGAACTTTTTTAAATGCATAGTCGTATGATAAAGTAAGATCATTGATTCTATTTAATAAGATTTTAAATGACTTTAGGAGAGGGACATGCGTAAGCTTTTAAGTGATCTGCCTCTGATAGCGGTGGGCCTGATCTTTATCATAGACCTGACGTTGATCGTCACTACCCATCTGCGGTGGGAACATACGGTCGATAAATATTTGCCGATCGAAAAAGAGATGACCACACTACGTAACAATGTCTCTGAAGCTCACCTGTGGTTTGAGGAGATCATTGGTGGAGATGCGTACATCGATATCGAGAAAGATGTGATGGAGCCTTTTGCCCACAAGTCGTTCAAACGTTTTATACAAGGGCTCAGCGTGTTCTCAGATGAGCAAGAGTATCAGCTTATCATCAAAGATATGCAGAAGATCGACCTGGAGTTAGACACACTCTACCTTCTGGCGAAAAAACGCTGGCAGGATTCGGTCCAGTATGGCATCGGTAGTGATCTTGACCAGGAGTTCGACCTGCTCTTTAAAGTAGATCTGGGACAGATCGATGCGATAATAAAGCGTGTCGAGCAGCAGTTCTCAAAAGAGATACATGCCAGAGATGAATATTTCCAGTGGATACTCATACTATTTATCAGTGTGAACATCTTTGTCTTTATAGCGCTCTATTGGACCAGACGAGCGAAGATCAGGTCTGAGATCGCCTTAGCCAGAGAGAAAGAGCAGGCAGAGGTCACCATGCGCTCTATTGGTGACGCAGTCATCACGACCGACCTTGAGGGGAGAGTGACATTCTTGAACCTTGTGGCAGAGGAGTTGACGGGTTATGATAATGAACAAGCTGCACAGTTGCCCTTGCTGCATGTGTTCAACATCATCAATGCGATAACAGGTGAAGTCGCGATCAACCCGGTCGAGAAAGTCCTGGAACATGGCCGGATCGTCGGTCTTGCAAACCATACGGTACTTATCGCCAAAGATGGCCGAGAGTATCAGATAGCAGATTCGGCTGCTCCTATCTGTGACGCCGGTGCGAACATCATCGGAGTGGTGCTTGTCTTTAGGGATGTGACGAAAGAGTATGCGATGCAAGAGGAGCTCGATAGGGAAAAAGAGCGCCTTGACCATGCTATGAACGGCACACAGGTGGGTCTGTGGGACTGGGACTTGACAGCTAACACACTCTATTTCTCGCCGCGCTGGAAATCTATGCTGGGTTATAAAGATGATGAACTTGCCAATGAACTAGAGACATGGTCAGCGCTTGTGCACCCTGCAGACCTGGAGAAGGCTGAAGCAGACATCCTGAGAAGTCAGCAGAGTCTGGACATGACCTATGAGAACATCCATCGTCTTAGACATAAAGATGGGCACTGGGTCTGGATCTTAGACCGTGGCCAGACGATCTTTGATGATGAGGGCAAAGCTATCCGTATGGTCGGTTTTCATACGGATATATCTAAACAGAAGCAGACAGAGAGAGCTTTGGTAGAGAGTAATGCCCGCTATCAGATGCTGTTTGACGAGTCGCCGGTACCACTATGGGAAGAGGACTTCAGTGCTTTATATGCCTACTTACAGACACTCAAAGAAGAGGGTGTCCATGACTTTAGAGCCTATTTTGATGCGAACATGGATGTTGTTCAAAGCTGTATGCAGATGATAAAAGTAGAAGATGTCAATCAAGCGACGTTAGACCTGCATAAAGGTGAGAGTAAAGAGCAGCTGCTTGGAAATCTGGAAAAGACGTTCATCGAGAAGTCGATCATCATCTTTAAAGAGGAGCTTATTGCGGTCGCCGAAGGGAAGATGGAGTTTGAGTCAGAGGCTGAGGTAAAGACGCTCAGTGGTGAATCCCGGTCTATCTACATCAGACTAAAGATCAAAAATGACCGGCCTGGCTCCTTTAAGGCGTTACTTGCTACTACAGATATCACACATCAGAAAGAGGCTGCTCAGGAGCTTAGGGACAAAGATGAGATGATGATCTCTCAGTCACGTCATGCGGCCATGGGAGAGATGATCTCTATGATCGCGCATCAGTGGCGACAGCCTCTGGCAGTCATCTCTATGAGTATGAACAACCTACTTGCCGATATTGAACTTGAAGACCTGACTGAACTGGAAGTCCAAAGACAGTCACATATGGTCTTGAGGCAGACGCAACAGTTGACGCACACCATCGATGACTTCAGAGACTTCTTTCGTCCAAACAGAGAGAAGGAGTCAGTTGAGATCTACTCCGTCTTAAAAGATGCGGAGAAGGTCATCGCTCCAGGATTGCACCATAGTGATATCTCACTGCA
This sequence comes from Sulfurimonadaceae bacterium, assembly GCA_030610325.1. Taxonomy (GTDB): domain Bacteria; phylum Campylobacterota; class Campylobacteria; order Campylobacterales; family Sulfurimonadaceae; genus BB26. Next base: position 5,529 of record JAUWRZ010000068.1, read on the forward strand.
TATCGAGAGTGATACCAAGATGACGCTCTTCATCCATAAACGAGAACTTATACAGGTCTTTCTAAATCTGATCAATAACGCAAAAGATGCCGTGATCGCACATGCCAAAGGTAAAAAAGAGATCTGGATAAGTGTGCATAGTACTGAAAAAGAGTTCACTATCACTATCTGTGACAATGGAGGAGGGGTGGACCCTTCGGTAAAGAGTAAGATATTTGAACCCTATTTCACAACAAAGAGCAAACAGACCGGTACGGGTCTGGGTCTGTACATGTCCAAAGTCATCATCGAGAAACATTTTGATGGTAAGATAAGTGTGGAGAACAGAAGTGATAGTCAAGAGACAGTCATCGGTGCCTGTTTCATGGTCAGTCTGCCTCTATCGTGATCTGGTGGGAGTAGGTAAGATATCTTACCCTCTGGACGATATACTAATAAAAAAGGTCTTTCATGACTTTCGCCATCTTTATGAGACGAGTACTGCTCACTTTGTCCCTGATGCTCTCTCTGCCTCTGCTTCTACAAGCCAAGATGACAGAGAAAGTCTCTTTACAGCTCCAGTGGAAACATCAGTTTGAGTACGCTGGGTTCTATGCTGCTATTGACAAGGGCTTCTATGAAGAGGAGGGATTAGTAGTCGAACTCAGAGAGATGAGACCGGGTCTTGACCCTGTAGAAGAGGTCATCGAAGGCCGGGCTGATCTTGGTATAGCCTATTCGAGCCTGATAGAAGCGTACCTTCAAGGTAAGCCAGTGGTTCTGCTGGCGAACATCTTTAAGCATTCAGCGCTGGTCATCCTCTCACAAAAAGAGCTGACCTTGCCATCAGACCTCAAGGGTAAGCGAGTGATGGGCTCACCTGAAGAGTTAAGAAGCTGGGGCTTGGCGATGATGTTCAAGCGTTTTGGTATGAGTTCTGAAGATGTAGAACTCATACGGGATGTGCATACTCTTGATGCCTTCATCAATAGAGACGTCGATGCTATGACGGCGTTTATCAGTAATGAGACCTATCAACTGGACCTTCAAGATGTTAAATATACCATTCATAACCCATCAAACTACGGCGCACAGTTCTATGACATAAACCTTTTTACCTCGAAGAGTGTGGAGGAGAGTAATAGAGAACAGGTCCAGGCATTTAGAATAGCATCTCTTAAATGTTGGGAGTACGCCCTCAAGCACAGTGATGAGATCATCGACCTTATCTTGCAAAAGTACAATACACAGAGTAAAAGTAGAGAAGCGCTGGAGTATGAAGCTGAGATGACGAAGCGTCTTATCCTTCCCCAGGTCTATGAGGTAGGGAGTATTGACCCGCATATCATCAAGGAGATGGCAAGGTACCTGATGGACGTCGGTATACTGCCTAATGACACTGAGGTCGAGATCAGAGACTTTCTTTTAGAAGCTCCTCTGGAAGTCGTGGGATCGCCCGGTCTGACAGTGGCAGAAAAAAAGTATCTGGCTGAGAAAGAGGAGATAAAGCTCTGTGTAGGTCCAAACTGGATGCCTTTTGAAGCTATTGAAGAGGGCAAGCATGTTGGGATGAGTGCCGACTATATGCGGATCATAGAGAAGAAGATCGACCTGCCGATGATCTTGGTACCTACAAAAAATTGGGTCGAGTCTCTGGAGTCTGTCAAAGACCGTAAGTGTGATATCCTGCCTCTTATCATGCAGACACCTGAGAGAAGTAAGTATCTTGGGTTTACAAGACCTTATCTAAACCTGCCTAATGTCATCGCGACTACGACCGATAAGCTTTTCATCCCTGATATTGCAGAAGTGTTGGATAAGCGATTTGGAATGGTCAGAGGGTATGCGATTGCCGAATCACTGAAGAGACAATATCCGTCTCTGGATATCATAGAGGTCGATTCTATTGAGGTTGGTCTTGAAAAAGTGGCGAGCGGCGAGCTATATGGGTTTATAGATGATCTGACGACTATTGGTTATCAGATACAGAAGCGTCACCTGGGGATACTGAAGATCGCGGGACGTGTGGATGTGGAGTGGTCACTTGGTATCGGTGTACGCAGTGATGAGCCTATGTTGCTTAAGATACTCGATAAAGCTCTTGGCAGCATCGACGAGAAAGAGAGACAGCAGATCTTGAACGAGTGGGTGAGCATCAAGTTCGAGAAAGGATTTGATTATCAACTGTTATGGAAGATACTTGGCGGCATGGGGATCCTTTTTCTCATGGTGCTTTATCGTTATCAGCATAGAGAAAAGCTTCAGCTTCAAAAAAATAGGATCGATCTTAAAGAGATGGTGGTCGAACGGACCAAAGACCTTCGTGAAGAGCGTGATAAGTTAAAAGCCCCTAAAGAAGCTTTGCAGATAAGTGAAGTACGTTTTCGTAGACTGTTTGAGAACACGGATGCCATCTCTGTGCAGGGGTATGATAAAGAGCGCAGGGTCATCTACTGGAACCAAGCTAGTGAAAGACTTTACGGTTATAGTGCGCAAGAGGCAATGGGTAAGAAGCTTGAAGACCTTATCATCCCTGATGGGATGCGTGAACAGGTCATAGCCGGCATCAAAGCCTGGATCGATGAAAGGGTCGCAGTACCCTCATTAGAACTCACTCTGCATAAGGCTGATGGCTCACCTGTCCATGTCTTTTCAAGCCATGTCCTTTTGCGTAGTCATGATGGTGAACCCGAGATGTTCTGCCTTGATATCGACTTGACCAAGCTTAGAGAGACAGAGCGTGCGTTAGATGATAAAGAGGAGATGATGATCGCTCAGTCGAGTCACGCTGCCATGGGTGAGATGATCAGTATGATAGCACATCAGTGGCGGCAGCCGCTTTCGGTCATCGCGATGGGTGCGAACAATATGCTTCTTGATGTCGAACTTGATGATCTGCAGAGAGAGGCTGTCATCGAACACTCCCGGTCGATCTTGGCGCTAACAGCACATCTTTCGGCGACCATCGATGATTTTAGAGACTTC
>JAUWRZ010000085.1 GCA_030610325.1 Sulfurimonadaceae bacterium
CATATATAGTTGTATTGGAGTATATCACAAGGTCTTGTCTGGAGGAAGGTTCAATAGCATTGACTTCAGCAAATAGCTACTGAATGACAAAGGTTTAAGACGAACAACCCAAGAGCACTAAGGTGTGAGGGCCTGCTGCCGAAGTAAACTTAGCGTTCGTGTGACCAGTGCCATTGGTTAGCACTGGTAAGCGTAGTTGAACGGACTTGTTCGTTTGGCGTCTTATATCTGTAAATAAGCGGGAGAGATCCCGCTTTAAGTATTAGTGGTGTGAAGCTGCGACGACTTTAAGCATCTTAAGATTGATCGATACAAATCTGAAAAACTGCCAGATCTTACAAGTACGAAAAAATCTCGTAGTCGACGTAGGTTTTGGTGGAAAGTAGTCCTGCTGATAGGCTACTTTATTGATGACTTTGTTCTCTGTCTCACTCATAGGTTCTCCTTTTTATTTTCTTTGTTCTTATTAGTATAGTGCCAGAGGCCTACTCTGGGATCAGAGTCCAGCCCGGCTTACATTTAGCTTTATAGATAAACAGGTGATGCAGGATGTGCTTGATCCAGTGGCCTGCAAGACCGACTTCACCAAATGTCAACTTCTGGTCGCGACCCGTTTCCGGATACTTCTCATAGTCAGGGACGACAGGGAAGACAGTCATCGCTGCTGCAGTACCATCAAACAGTCCCATACCGGTAGAGGCGACACAGGCTGCACCCATCTCTGCCATAGACGCAGTATGCGTTGGTTCAGCTGCACCATTTAGCATATCTTTGATGCTCTCTGCAACGGTCTTACCGATGATACCTGAAGGCATACCTGTACGAGGAGGAGTCGGATTGATCGGTGTACCATTCGCACTTTTCATCGGCTTGGAGATGAGGTGTGGTGGTGCGAATGCGATACCTGCTGCGAACATGTTCTTGTAATCAGGGTTCTGATAAGTACGAGGCCAGTCTGCTGCTCTCCACTCCTCATAAGGTCTTGGTGTATAGTCAGCATCGACTTTCATAAAACCATTTGGAGCAAAGATCTTATCGGTCATATCCTCACCGGCTTTATCATAAGCTTTAAGACCGACACCTGCGAATGGAGGGATCAGCATCGCGAAGTCATGTTTGATCTCATGATGTTCACCGTCAAGTGTCTCATAATGGATAGTGTCTTTTGTGACTTTTTCCGTATGTGCCTGAGTGATCCACTTCAGACCGCGCTCAGCAAAGATAGACTCGGTAAAGATCTTGCTTCCTGTAAGGTAACCGCCACGGTCAAGGTGCATACCACCCATACCGAAGTCACCGAGTTGATACTCATTAGAGATCCAGATCAGTTCTGCTTTATCACGAACACCTGCTTTGTTAAGTACATGCTCGACATTGAAGATATACTCGAATGCTGCACCCTGACAGGTACACATACCGTGACCTGTACCGATGACGAGGTTCTTCTTCTCACCATCAGGCAGTGACTTCATCTCTTCGATGAGCTTTTGAAGCTTCTCATTAGCTTCTTCCGCATGGCTGAACGTACAGACAGAGACTGTGTTCTCACCGAGGTTCGATCCTTCACCAAGACCCGGTGTAGCACCGAAGTTCAGTTTTGGTCCGGTCGCATTGACAAGATAGTCATAAGTGATATCTTCTGACTCGCCGGCTTTTCCCTGACCCGTATACTCGATCGTCACAAACGGCTTATCTGACTCGCTACCGCCTTCAGGATTGATGCTTAGCGCTTTCGCCTGCTTGAACGTCGCTCCAATATCTGTATAGATAGGTTCAAGGTCAAAAGTGACCTCTTCAGATCCCATCGCACCAACACCGACCCAGATATTTGAAGGAATCCAGTTCCATTTACTATTTGGCGTTACGACAACGATCTCATGCTCATTGCCTACCCACTTTTGTAAGAATGTCGCTGTCGTATGACCTGCGACACCTGCACCAAGTACTACTACTCTTGCCATCGTCTCTCCTTGCTTAGTTAGTATCTCCAAATAATTGATATTATATAAACAAATAACAATTATTAAGAAAACTCTGAATGATAAAAATTAAGCTTATTTCATCATGTGAGCATAATAATATCACAAAGCACTTATAAAGTGAAATACATCTATCAAATAATTGTCACCAAGATCAAAAGTGTTCCTTTTGATTACATCGACTCATTTGTCGACTATTACTCTGCTAAGATCTTTTCAACGATCTCTATCACATTTCGGGAGATATCAGGTACGGCTAACACTTTTTCAAGTTCTACCCTCATCATGGACTGATTATCCGCATGCATCTTGTCATACATCTTAAACGCTCCCGTAAGGCCTGATGCGATCTGCGGATTGATAGTGTCAAGTTCGATGATCTTCTGGGCGACAAGGCGATAGCCCTCTCCCGATGCATCATGAAAATGAAGATGATTTCTTGCAAAGACTCCATACAGTGATCGTACCAGGTTCGGTACACGCATATCAAACACCGGGTCACTTTCAAGTCCACGGACACGATCAGTCGTACCCGGACGTTCAGAAGCGGCAAGGATCGAGAAGTATTTGTTCATCACCAAGGTGTTCTCATGATAGGTCTCATAAAAATCAGACAGTGCCGCCTTGGAAGCTTCAGGAAGATGGTTCTCAAGCAGGTCCAGTGCCACTATCCGGTCAGTCATCGTCACACTCTGAAAGTACTGTTGCGTACATCTTCTACTGACCTCAGGGTCGTCTAGATGCATCAAAAGGCCCAAGACCCGGTTCTTCAGCGCACGTCTTCCCATACTTTGCGCATCAATAGAGAGATCATCGGGTGCATATAAGCTATCAAAAAGCTCTATCATCTCTAAACGATACCGCTGTGCCAAAACAGTCAATAGTCTGTTTCTCGACTCATAGATAGGACGCACTTCAACGACTTTCTGAGTCTGCATCATCACAGAGACAGAGGGAAGTTCCAAAAGCTGTGCCTTAAACGAGAGATCTATATCGTTATCTGTAAGTAGATGACCGTATGCTCTGACATAGGCATCATCGACTCTGCCGCTATCCATGATCTTCCCCAGGGTGACGATAGCATATTGTCTTGCCGCCTCATAGCGACTAAAGCCATCATTCTCATGCATCATCAGAAATGGAAGGTCGACCTGCTCCTGATGTACGATGATCGGTGCCGTAAAGCCATGGTTCAAAGAGAGTCTGGGTGGAGTATGGACATCACTGAAGATAAACGCCTCTTCATGCTCACGGACAAGCAGTCTGCCTGATGCCAACAGCGGCTGATCAGCACTATTGCACTGCAGTCTCATCGCCTCACCTTTATCATCAAACAGAGTAAGCCCAAGCGGGTAGAAGTAGTGCTCCTGTCTTCTATGGTGTACATCATCCGGGATCTTCTGTGTCAATTTGACTGTAAACTCTTTTTTGACTGCATCGTAATGCTCCTCTATCAGCAACTCCGGTGTCCGCTCCTGACGATACCAGGCCATAAACGGCTCCAGATCCAGATCACCACCTTCACTCATCGCCCAGATAAAGTCCTCCGTCGTTACAGCCTGCGCATCAAAGGTATTGAAATAGAGGTCCATCCCTGCACGAAAGCGCTTCTTACCAAGCATCGTATGGATCATCCGGATGACCTCTGCCCCTTTCTCATAGACTGTGGCAGTATAGAAGTTATTGATCTCGATGTAGTGGTCTGGTTTGATAGGGTGGGCAGTCGGCCCGGCATCTTCGACGAACTGACGTTCACGCAGGGCTTTGACATCACTGATGCGCTGTACGACTTCGGAGTTCATATCTGCACTGAAACATTGATCACGGAAGACTGTCAGCCCCTCTTTGAGCGTTAACTGGAACCAGTCCCGACAGGTGATGCGATTCCCCGTCCAGTTATGGAAATACTCATGCGCTATCACACTCTCTATTCCCATAAAATCCTGATCTGTCGCACTCTCCTCATCTGCGAGGACATAGTGTGAGTTGAAGATGTTCAGACCTTTGTTCTCCATCGCACCCATGTTAAAACTGTCTACAGCGACGATGTTGTAGATATCGAGATCATACTCACGCCCATACTGCTCTTCGTCCCACAGCATCGAAGCCTTCAGTGAACGCATAGCATGATGACACTTCGCTTCGTTACCCGGATCACAATAGATAGTAAGCTCTATCTCCCTGTCGTTCATGGTCGTGAATGTGTCATGGATAGCACCGAGCTCTCCTGCGACAAGGGCAAACAGATAGGAGGGTTTTACAAAAGGGTCTTCCCAAGCCATCCAGTGACGACCATCGGGGAGTTCACCGCTCTCACCCCGGTTCCCATTACTAAGCAAGACCGGGTAACGCTTCTTATCTGCGATGACCTTGGTCGTGAAGCGGGTCATATTATCCGGGCGGTCTATAAAGTAGGTGATGCGTCGAAAGCCCTCCGGTTCGTTTTGCGTACAGAGGATCTCACCTGAACGGTATAAGCCTTCAAGCGCAGTATTGGTATCGGGATAGAGCAGTGTGACCACATCGATGACACATACATCTGGAAGTCCATCGATACTCAGCCCCTCTTCACTCACACGGTAGCGCTCGGCAGAGATCACTTCACCACCACAATGCAGCTCATCAAGCTGAAGTCCACGACCATCAAGGTATAACGGCCCATCCATCCCATCAGCACGCTCTATCTGCATGACATTTCGTACCACCGTCTTCTCATCGAAGATATCAAATGTCAATGTACACTCTGTGATATGATAGATGTTGGGCTGGTACTCGTTGAGGTATATTGTCTTAGCTCTTTGCATTGTCCGTCCATTGATGATATGGGCTTATTATACCCAGCCCCATCCAGGAGCATCACTTTAAACGAGTAGTGAGCCCTCACTTTTATCAAAAAACAGAGTGAAGTGACACTTTAATCGTTTTCCACTATAAAGGTACTGTACAATATACCAACAAATAACACTTTTCAATAGAGACCAGCAGATCTATTGATAACAAAGAGTAATACATGTCTGACCAGCTTTTTATGGCCCGTCAACCTATTTTAGATACCAAAAGAGAGACCATCGGCTATGAACTCTTCTATCGCGGTGACGAGGGCAGCAGTGATATGGGGAACCCCCGTTTTTCCACCTCTTCCGTATTAGTCAACCTTCTTAACCAGGTCGGGATCCATAAAGGGGTCGGTAACAGTAAGGCTTTTATCAACATCAGTGCCGATATCATCCTCACCGATATCCTCTATACTCTGCCCAAAGAGATCTTCGTCTTTGAACTCAGTGAACACACCGTCGTCACCTTTCAACTAGTCTCAGCCATCAACAAACTACACAGTCTTGGTTATGAGTTCGCGTTGGACAATGTCTCACTGGATGAGGAGTATCTCAATAACTTCGGTCGGATATTCCCCTATATGACCTATGCCAAATTCGATACCACCATGACCGACATCGAGTTGCTTGAGGAAAACATACAAGTCTACCGCCAGTTTAGACTGATCGCCCAGAAAGTGGAGTTTCATGAGCTGTATGAGACCTACCGCGATCTCGGATTTGACTTTTTTCAAGGTTACTTCTTTGCAAAGCCTCATCTCATCCAGCAGAGCCGTATCGACCCTAAACATCTTGGGGTCATCAAGATCTTCAACATGCTTCAACGAGAGACCCCTTTGCAGGAGGTCGCCAATGTGTTTCAAAACCATAATGAGCTCTCTATGCAACTGCTTCAGTACGCCAACTCGACTAACATGTTCAAAGACAGAGACGCCTCCTCTATCGAGCAGATAATAGAGGTGATGGGGCACTACCGTCTGACACAGTGGTTACTGATGATCATCTACTCAAAATCCGGGAAATATATCGATCATGAGAAGAGTATCCACTCCACGACTATCCAGCGACGCATCGACCTGATGCTCGACCTCTTGCGTATGATCGATCCTCACCGATATGATGCACTCGAAGGACAGGTCCGCTTTCTTGCCTTTATGTCACTGCTCGAAGCGACGTTCAACATGCCACTCTCAAGTGTCCTGGATAACTTTCATGTCGCTGATACGATCAAAGAGGCGCTATTGACAAATACCGGCGTCCTTGGTCGCCTCTATGCGCTTGCCTTAAGTATAGAGCGGGCAGACTATGCTGCGACCCAGGTCCTGCTAAGGACATTTCAGCTTACCAGTGATGATGTCCTGACTGTTATCGAAAGACATCTTTATCAATAAAAAGATCTAAAAGCACTCTGAGCCTCTTAATACTCAAGAGCCTGTTTTCAGGCAAAGAGAGCCCTAAATACAGCAATTTGTGTAATTCTTTTCTTAAATCTATCCAAATAGCGATTAATTCGCTATAATTCCGCCTACAAAACAAATGCGGATATGAAATATGACCTATGGCGAATACTGGATAGCACTTAAACTCTCAATGCAAATGATCGATGGACAATGGAGTGTTATCAAACCTCTCAAGACTATACCTAAGCCGATGAAGAAAGATGAAGCGTTCAACTACTATAATTATAAACTTCGAAGCTACTGGAAATCACAGGAGCACTATCAGAAGCAGGCTGAAGTCTGATATAGCCTGAACAGAGTGCCTGTCACTCGACTCTCTTACTCATCTCTCTAACTACATGTTATAATCTGACTCTTTATAAAGACGACTTTCTTACGTGTTCATCACTGACATGTACTTGAAATATCACAGGAGTCCCCCTATGTCAGTCGACACACTTGATCACCGCTTTGCCATCAAAGACCATATTAGTTTTATTGAAGATGTGAACGGTCTTACCAAAGCATCTATCAACAATAGCTTTGCAGAGGCAGAAGTCTATCTTTTTGGCGGGCATATCACCCATTTTCAGCCTCATGGCCACGCTCCTGTACTCTGGATGAGTCCAGACGCTCTCTTCTCACCACCAAAAGCGATCCGTGGCGGAGTCCCTATATGCTGGCCATGGTTTGGCAAAGATGCCGACCATCCCCAAAGACCACAGCACGGCTTTGTACGAAACCATCTTTGGACTCTCTACAAGACAGCTGCACTCGAAAGCGGTGAGACCCAACTGCGGCTGCAGCTTCACGATGACAGTGAGACACGCAAGCTATGGCCGCATGCCTTTGAACTGGAACTCTGCGTCACAGTCGGTAAGCGACTGCGTATAGAACTGATATCGAGAAATACAGATACTCAAGCCTATATCACCGGGGCTGCGCTGCACACCTACTTCCGGGTAGATGACATCACTACGACTCGTATTGAAGGTCTTGAGGGCGTCACCTATATAGATACTACAGATGCATACAGGAAAAAAGTAGAAGATGACCCTATCAAGATCGACCAAGAGGTCGACAGGATCTATCTTGACACTCAAGATACCTGCATTATCACCGACCTCTCACTCAACCGTAAGATAGAAGTACAAAAAGCACAAAGTGCTACGACTGTCGTCTGGAACCCCTGGATAGATAAAGCAGAGGCGATGAAAGACTTCAGTGATGATGGGTATCGTAAGATGCTCTGCATAGAGAGTGTCAATACCCTTGAGGACAGTGTCTATCTCGAACCGGGACAGAGCCATACACTCATGCAGTCGATCACAGCTATAGAGTCGACATAATATGAAACTGCTTTTCCCACTGATACTACTGCTCTTTTTCTCTATGATACACTATCTTGGATATACCCGTATTGTAAAGCGACTGCATCTATCCAAAAAAAGCATCTCCCTACTTCGACTCCTCCTGATACTCAACTTTGTCGCTATCATCGGTTATGTCACAGCAAGATACCTGCACGATATCCCCCTGCCGCTCTATTATCTATTTTCCCGC